>CAYYDM010000047.1:0-14453 GCA_964470635.1 uncultured Clostridia bacterium
GGGCTTACTGATAAAGTACAAAGGTGGGTAAGCGAAAACGAAGAACAAATACTAGAAATAGTAGACATTGAATATTCACAACACGGCAATATTTTCATTGCAACCATAACATACGAGGAACGTACATAAAATTCTTTATCTAATCAAATAAAAAGCAAGATAATCTAAATGATTTAGATTATCTTGCTTTTTATTTGGTGCCCGAGGCGAGAGTCGAACTCGCATGGTTTCCCGCTCGATTTTGAGTCGAGTGCGTCTGCCATTCCGCCACTCGGGCATATTAACTACAAAGGATATATTAGCATAAACGCAATGAAAAATCAATAGTTTAATTTAACAGTTCTCAAAAAAAATAGGGAAAAATTATATTTAAATTACTTATACTGATAAAATCGTTATTTGTGATAAATATATACAAAATTGCATAAACTTTTCTTGCATGAAGTTATTTAAAAAGTCATTACATGTAGGAGGAGATTCATGAAGAAATTATTGATTATAATATTAGCAGCAATACTGTTATTTTCCTTTGGAAGTGAAGCACAATCTCAATTATCAGCTTCCCAATATAAGATAGAGATAGATATACCATCTAGAAGCCTATATTTTATTGAAAATAATAAGCTTGTAAAGAGATACCCTGTAGCAGTTGGAAAAGCTAGCAGTCAAACCCCTATAGGAAATTTCAATGTTATTAACAAAGTAGTAAACCCATATTATTCTAAACTAAAAATAGCAGGAGGAAGTCCCCAGAATCCTTTAGGTAGCAGATGGATTGGATTTAAACCATCATACGGGATACATGGAAATAACAATCCAAAGTCAATAGGAAACTTTGCATCAGCAGGATGCGTTAGAATGTTTGATAAGGATGTAAAAGAACTTTATGAAAAGGTTAATGTAGGGTTACCCGTTACAGTAAAATATGAACCAATTAAAATAGAAAGAGATATGGATAATAATAATCCAATAATTGTTGTATATCCTGATTACTATTCGAAAATACCCAATATTACTAAGGCTGTTGATGAAAAATTAGCTGAAATTAATTTAAAGGATAGAATAGATAATAATAGGATAAATGCACTTAAAAAGCAAATAAATAAAGAAACCGTTGTTTTTTATGATAAATGGGTTTATTTAGTAAATAATAAATATATAACAAACGATATTATATCAGTTGATAAGGCTCTGTATGTAAATCTAGATAAGATAAGTAAGTTCTTCAACATAGATATATATGATGGTGAATCTGCAGACTTAGTAACAATCTTCAATAACAATATATCTATAATTGAAAATAATGAAAATAGATATGTACCTATTAGCTTATTAGAAAAAAATCTTGGAGGTAAACATAAACTAAATCAAAATCAACAAACAATAAATTATGATTTTAACTATTTGTTATTTAACAATAAGCTTGTAAAGGGTGAAGTTATAGGAATAGAAGGAGATACAGGTATTTACTTGGGAAGCCTATCAAATATGCTTAATAGCGAGCTTAACATATTTCCTGAGAAAAGTAATATTATAGTAAACGATAAAACTATAGGTTACAAAACTGTCAATGGTGGTCATTATATAAGCTTAAATGACATAATATCGCAAACTAATTTTAAATCAAATACCTATACAAAGGATAAGTATATTGAAATATTCAGTGACTCTTATATTATTTATAATAGCATTACTTATAAAGGGAAAATTGATGCAGGAGAATCTTTATTTCCAAAGGAACTTTTAACAAACACTTTACTAGAGTATCAAGCAAATGAAGGCTACTATTGTGAATGCTATAGTACAATACAAAATCTATTAAAAGAAAACAGTCAATATTATAGTATAAATAGTTTGCCAAGTTGCTTTAAAGTTAATAAGGATTATTATAATACCTTAATTTATATTGAGAAAAAATTATGCCCACAAATTTAAATATCGAATATAGTAAATCTGATATTATAACTTTTGGTTTTAGTTATCTAAAATCAAAAGTTTTTTTGTGCAAAATAATACCAAAAATGATAAAATAGGATTTAGATTTAAAAAGCAAAGTAAAACCTATATAATTAGAGTAACTTCAGGGGCACTTTAAGGAAGGGGTGAATAAATGTTTGACAAAGAGCAAAAACTTATAAAAAAATGCATGGACGGGAACTTGAAAGCCTTTGATGAACTTATTGAGAAGTACGAGAAAACTGCATATAATATAGCCCTTAGAATGCTAAAAAATCCAGAAGATGCAATGGACGTATCCCAAGAAGCATTTATTAAGATATTTAAGTCAATAAAAACTTTTAATTTTGAATCAGCTTTTTCAACCTGGCTATATAGAATAGTAACAAACACTTGTTTAGACTTTTTAAGAAAAAAGAATACTAATGTATATTCTATAGATAATCCAATTCAAACAGAAGATGGAGAAATAGAAAGAGATTTTCCAGATGATTCAAATACTCCAGAAGAGTTATATGAAAAGAAACTTACAAAAGAGTTAGTAAATAATGCTATAGAAAAATTAGATGAAAATCACAAGGCGGTAATTATTCTTAGGGATATTCAGGGCTTTAGTTATGAAGAAATATCAAATATTTTAGATTGCTCCATTGGAACTGTTAAGTCAAGGATAAATAGAGCGAGGAACAACCTAAAAGAGATAATAATAAAAGAGAAGGAACTTAATAAAGAATCAATCGTCTAATAATTGAAAGGAGGGATAGAATGAATTGCATTGATTTTGTTGATAAAATCTCTTTATATATTGATGATGAATTGACAGAAATAGAAAAAAAAGAATTCGAACTGCACATTTTAAAATGTGATAATTGTAGACAAGAGTATGAAGACATGATAAATATTTTGAAAAATGTAAGAAACCAGGAACAAGTGGAGTTACCTGATAATTATAGATTTGAACTTAGGCGAAAACTTAAAGAAGTAGCCAAAGAAGAGAAGAAGATAAACTGGAGAGTTATATCTTCCGTAGCTGCTGGACTTATTATTATGCTTATAAGTATTAGTATGTTCTTAGATAATACTCCTTTTTCAGGGGAAACTAAATCTGCAGTTGATAGAGAAGAAAGTGAAAATCAACAAGAAAATATTGCTTTCGATACTAATAAAGCTATGGAAATAATTGGGGACGAAAGCACTGCTGGCATCAAAGCCAAAGAAGATAGTTCTAAAAAGGAAATCCATGCTTTAAGAAGTGCTCCTTCGGAAAATAAAGCAAATATTTATAATGCTCCTTCAGAAAATGAGGCAAATATTGATAAGTCACCAAATAGCCCTGGTATAATGGCTTCCAGAAGTAATTTAGGAAATAGTAGAAAATCTGTAAAAGATGCATATTTGTGCATAGAAGTAGATCAATCAAATTTAGTGGAAGAGAAAATAAGGAAGTATGTTGAAGAAAATAGTGGATATATTGAAAACCTAAATATAGAATCAAATGAAAAAGATACTGAAGCTACGCAAAAAAACTATTTGATTAAAATTAGAATACCGTCAGATAAATTTGATCAAACATTGGACTTTCTAAAGAAACTAGGTAGAACTTTAGACGAACAATCAATGCATAATGATGTTACAGAAGAATATTATAGAATTGAAGCTAATCTGAAGAGTCTCTATGATCAAGAGAATCTATTATTGGAGATATTAAATAAAGCAGAGAATACAAAAGACAAATTATTAGTAGAAGAAGAACTAAAAAAAGTAAAAGAAAAAATTAATTCCGAATTATCAGCCTTGGAGGAAATTGACAGTTCAATAAACTTATCAACTATTAATACTAAACTTAGTATAGCTGATGAAGAGAACAATTAGTTGTTTTGACTATACTTAATATAGGACTCTAGTTTTTGAGTCCTTTTTTATTTGTATTTATTTACTGAATACATCTTTTCATATATACTAAGAGTTAAGGGTTTACAGAGTGAATATAGTATATAATAATATATATATTGTTTTAAGGAGTTGATATTTTGGCAAAAGGAAGATTTATGATTATAGATGGTAATAGCTTGCTTCACAGAGCTTTTCATGCCTTACCCCTTTTAATGACAAAGGACGGAATCTATACAAATGGAGTATATGGCTTTTTAACGATGTTTTATAAGGTCACAGAAGAATATAAGCCAGACTATATTAGTGTTGTTTTTGATAAAAAGACTCCTACATTTAGACATATTGAATTTCAAGACTATAAGGCAGGAAGAGCTAAAACCCCTGATGAACTAGGAATGCAGTTTCCAATATTAAAAGAAATCATTGACAATATGAATGTACATAGAGTTGAAGCAGATGGATTTGAAGCTGACGATTTGGCAGGTACACTCTCAAAAATCGGTGAAGAAAATGATTTAGAAGTTGTTTTAGTTACTGGAGACAAAGACTATTTGCAATTAGCCAGTGAAAATACTAAAGTATTACTGACTAGAAAGGGCATATCTAGTTTAGAAATATATGATAGACAGGCGGTTATTGAAAGATACGAACTTACCCCTCAGCAATTTATTGATCTAAAGGGTTTAATGGGAGATAAATCTGATAATATCCCAGGTGTTCCTGGAGTTGGAGAAAAAACAGGAACCAAGCTTTTGAAAGAATTTGATTCTATCGAAGGAATATACAACAATATCGAAAAAGTAGACAGTAAAAAACTTAAAGAAAAATTAGTTGAATATAGAAGCCAAGCTGTAATGAGTAGAAGGTTATCTGAAATTATTACTTCAGTACCTGTAAAAGTAAATTTAGACGAGCTTATATGGAAAGAGGCAAATGCTGAAGAATTATTTAATACTTATAAGCGATTAGAGTTTAATAGTTTGTTAGGAAAGCTAAATATTAGCAATGAGTCTAAGAACAAGGATGAATCAAGTATAGAGAAATTAGCTCCAGAAGTTAATATAATTCAAAATGAGGAACATCTTAAAAACATCCTACAAGAAATAGAAAAATCTAAGGCTATGATTATTAAGCTCATAATTGATGGGGATTATCCTTTAAAAGATAACATACTTGGAGTAGGTGTTAGGACCTCAGCACAATCAAACTACTATATAGACTTTGTAGAAGGAAATATTAGAACTGAAAATTTCTTTAGTTTGTTTAAGAATATACTAGAGGATGACAAAATTAAAAAGCTAGGACATAATATAAAAGAAGAGCTTTTGGCATCTCTAAGATATGGGGTGGATATTGAGGGGATTACCTTTGACAGCATGATAGGACAGTATCTACTTAACCCATCACAGAACGACTATAGCTTAAGTAGACTAGCAAAAAATTATTTAGATATTGACATTGAAAGCAAAGAAAGTCTTTTAGGAACAGGAAAAAACAAAAAAACATTTGGACAATTATTAATTGAAGATAGAATTTCATATATATCTAATCGACTAGAGATAATTTCCAGACTAAGAGATATAATTGAAGAATCTATTATAAATCAGAATATGGGTAAGCTCTTTTATGAAGTGGAACTACCTTTGATTAGTGTTTTAGCTAATATGGAGTACGAAGGTTTTACTGTAGATGCTGAAAAGTTAAAAGAATTAGGAAAAGAGTTTGATGAGAAGATTGATATATTAACACAAGAAATATATGAATTTTCAGGGCAAGAATTTAATATAAACTCACCTAAGCAATTAGGCGAAGTATTATTTGAAAAACTGAAATTACCAGTAATTAAAAAAACTAAGACAGGTTATTCTACGGATGCAGAGGTTCTTGAAAAGCTAACTGAGGTACATCCTATAGCAGAAAAAATAACAGAATATAGACAGTTAGTTAAACTAAAATCTACTTATGTAGATGGTTTGATTTCACTTATTGATAATAGTACTAGGAAAGTTCACTCTAGCTTCAATCAAACTATTACTACTACAGGAAGAATTAGCAGCACAGAACCTAATCTTCAAAATATACCTATAAGAACAGAAGAAGGAAGAAAAATTAGAAAGGTATTTGTTCCGAGTAATAGTGACTATGTCCTAGTAGACGCAGACTATTCACAAATTGAGCTAAGGGTACTTGCCAGCATTTCAGATGATCCAAAGCTTAAGGAAGCATTTTTTACTGGTGAAGATATTCATAGGAAAACAGCTTCGGAAGTGTTTGATGTAAGCCTTGAAGAGGTTACACCGCTTATGAGGAGTAGGGCTAAAGCAGTAAACTTTGGAATAGTATATGGGATAAGTGACTATGGACTTTCAAGAGATTTAAAGATTTCAAGAAATGAAGCTAAGTTATATATAGAAAATTATCTGAAAAACTATGTTAAAGTAAAAGAGTACATGAAAAATATAATAAACGAAGGAAAAAACAAAGGATATGTTGAAACCATTTTACACAGAAGAAGATATTTACCTGAACTGGCTTCAAAAAATTTTAATATAAGATCTTTTGGAGAAAGAATGGCTATGAATACTCCTATACAGGGAAGTGCAGCTGATATAATTAAACTGGCTATGGTTAATGTAGATAGTGAATTAAAAAGAAGAGGGTTAAAGTCAAAATTGATTCTTCAAGTACATGACGAATTAATTATTGAAGCTTGTAAGGATGAAGTAGAAGAGGTAAAAGTACTTTTAAAGGAATTAATGGAAAATGCAATACCACTAAATGTTCCACTTAAGGTGGATATGGAAACAGGTGATAGTTGGTATGATACTAAATAAAATTAAGATTATTGGTTTAACCGGAGGTATAGGAACGGGAAAAAGTACAGTTTCTAATATAATAAAGAACAGAGGATTTCCAGTTATAGATGCGGATTTAATTGCCAGAGAAGTAGTCAATATTGGAGAACCTGCTTACCTTAAAATTGTAGAAACCTTTGGGAAACAGATATTAAATGATGATGGAAGTATAGATAGAAAAAAATTAGGTAATATTGTGTTCTGTGATGCCAATTCTAGATTTATTCTAAATGATATTGTGCATCCACAAATATACAATAAAATCAAAGAAAAAATTCTAGAATACTCCAAGTCTAATAATATTATTTTTATAGATATTCCCCTGCTAATAGAAGAGCTAGACAGTCTCAATAAATCAGATATATTTTTCCATGAGATATGGTTAGTTTATGCAGGTTTGGAGCTTCAGTTAAATAGGATTATTGAAAGAGACAAAACTGATTACGAAAGTGCAATTAGGAGGGTAAAAGCTCAAATGCCCATAGACGAGAAATTAAAGCATGCCCATGTTATCATTAATAATACTGGTAACATGGAGGAACTTGTTAAAAATGTGGATAATGCATTAAAAGCTTTTTGGTAATTTTGGAGGGATAATATTGCAGGTTATTACTATTAGATATAGAAGATTATTAGCAATTTTTTTCATAGTTGCTATAGGAGCAGCAGTGCTATCAAGCTATAAATGGATTGGTAGAACACTTTATCCTATTAATTATAGGGAACAGATAGCTACTTATTCAAAAAAATACAATATTGATCCCTTTCTTGTAGCTGCAATTATAAGAGTCGAGAGTAAATATGATATAAATGCATTATCTCACAAAGAGGCCAGAGGATTGATGCAAATATCTCCTGTAACAGGAAAATGGGGTGCCGGGGAGATCGGTATTTTAAATTACAAAGAAGAACTTTTATATGATCCTGAAATAAATATTGAAATAGGGTGCTGGTATATAAACAAGCTTAATGTTCAGTTTAATAATAATTTAGAACTTGTATTAGCTGCTTATAATGGTGGAAGTGGAAATGTTACTAAATGGCTTAAGGATAGTAATTATAGCGGCGATGGCAAAAATCTTAACCATATACCTTTTAAAGAAACTGAACTATATTTAAAGAAAGTTTTAAAAGCGTACGATATATATATAAAGCTATATAATTCTGATTTTTTTAGAAATTAGGCTATAAATAATGTATTTTTCTATTTCCAAGGAATCAATAAAAACTTAGTTAAATATATAACTTATCTTAAAAAATAAAAGTAAAGTTGCTATACTTATAGTTAAGAGAAATTAGTTAAACAAAAGTAAGCATGCTTATTACTTAAAGAGAGGATGGAAAATATGAGCTATTTAAAAGGTATTAAGGATGTACAGAATTATGATATAAATAGAGAAAAGAGATTGTTACATTCTGCACAGCATGAAGATATACTTGCAGGATTAACAACAGATATTTACTTTTTTACCACTATAGATGTTTTGGGAAATATGGGTATTAGCGATAAAGAAGTTGTTGCAGAGATTTTTGCTAGAAAACCAGGTGTTTTTGTAGGCATAGAGGAAGTTAAAAATATTCTAAGAGACAAAAATGTTGAGATGTGGGCTCTTGAGGAAGGAAAAGAGTTTGAACCTAAGGAAACTCTAGTTAGAATTAAAGGGCCATATGAGAAGTTTGCCATTTTTGAATCTGTTATTTTAGGCTGTTTAGCTAGTCCAAGTGGGTGGGCAACTGCAGCTAAAGAGATTAAAGAGGCTTGTGGAGACAAACCGTTTGTATGTTTTGGTACAAGACATGTTCATCCTTCTGTTGCTCCTGTAATGGAGAGAGCAGCTAGAATTGGAGGAGCTAGCTCTGTAAGCAATATTTTAACTGCAAAACTATTAGGTGAGAATCCAACAGGTACTTTACCTCATGCAGCTTTTCTAGTGGCAGGCGATACACTTTCTGTGTCTCAAAAATATCATGAAGTAATGCCAGAATCCTACAAGAGGATAGTATTAGTGGATACATTTAAGGATGAAGTCGAGGAGACTTTAAGGCTAGCTAAGGAAATGGGTAGGGACTTATACGGGATTAGATTAGATACTCCTAGTGAAAGAGGAGGAGTTACTGCTGATTTAGTTAGAGAATTGAGGGCTAGACTAGACATAAGTGGATATAACTGGGTAAAGATTTTTGTTTCGGGAGGACTAAAACCAGAGAAAATCAAAATATTAGCTGAGGCTGGAGTAGATTCATTCGGAGTAGGTAGTTACATTTCAGGTGCACCTGCAATTGATATGACTATGGATATAAAAGAGGTAGAAGGCGTAGCAATAGCAAAAAGGGGAAGAATACCAGGAATCGTTGAAAACCCTAGACTTGTAAAAATGCTCTAGTTTTAAGGAGGAAGCAAATTGAAGTACAAGAGACAAATATGTCTATTGTTAGTAATATTTCAGATAGTACTTTTAAGTGGCTGCAGAATAGATGATGGTTTTGATAATACAAATGACCCTAAAATAGGAGACGAAGAAACCATTGATAATGGTCCAGAGTATGGTGGAGAATTAGTATTGCCCATATCTTACATGACGACACTTAATCCATTGTTAAAAGCTGATAAATTCTTATATAATTTCAACAAATTAATATTTGAAGGATTATTTGAAATAGGAAATGATTTTAAAGTAAAAAATATCCTGGCAGAAAGCTATAGTTTTGAATCAAATGGCTTTGTGTTAAATATTAAGCTTAGAGAAAATGTTAAATGGCATGATGGAGAAGATTTTACTGCTGAGGACGTAAAGTTTACAATAGACGCTTTGAAGTATGGATTGTCTAACTATAACTTAGTAAACGATTTATCAGATATTATTAAATCTTCTAATTCTCTAAAGTTTATAAAAGATACAAAGGTAACTAGTAAATATAATTTAGAATTAACCTTTGACAGAGCATATGGAGATGCCCTTGAGGGATTAACTTTTCCAATTATTCCAAGACATATGTTTATAAAGGGAAAGGATATAAAAGCTGCCTATGATAGTGTATTAAAAAATAATAACTATAAACTCATAGGAACAGGACCCTATAAAGCAATTGAAATAAATAAACTGAAAAATGTTATTCTAGATGCCAATAAGGATTATTGGGGAGAAAAACCATATATTTCAAGGGTTATAGGAAAAGCTTTGAAGGATGAAGATTTAGCTATTATTTCTTTTGAAGCAGGTCAAATTGATTTAACTTCAAGCTTAGGAGTAGATTGGGAGAAATATGCTCAAAATAAAAAAGTTGAAATATATGAGTATGCTTCAAACAAATATGAATTCTTAGGTTTTAATTTTAGAGAAGGTATTTTTGCTGGAGAAAAAGGCAAGGCTTTGAGAAAAGCTATAGCATATGCTGTAGATAGACAATCTATAATACAAAAAGTTTATTTAGGCCATGCAACAAGAAATGATGTACCCATACATCCAGATTCTTGGCTATTGTCAGACGAGGCAAATTCATATGGATATAATGTAAATAAGGCTAGACAAATTATAGTATCAGCTGGTTGGAATGATATAGACGGAGATGGTTTTTTCGAAGATACTGATGGAAACAAGCTTACAATAAGACTAACAACTAATTCATATAATGATTTGAGAAGAGAAACTGCAAATATTATTGCAGAAAATCTAACTGATTTAGGAATAAAGGTAATTAAGGAATACGATGAAAATAAACAAGAAAATATAACTGAAGAAATGAAGGAAGTTCAATGGGGAAATACGGTACAGAAGATAAGTGGTGGTTCATTTGATGTTGTATTACTGGGTTGGGAATTGTCTTATATTCCAGACTTATCATTTGCTTTTCATTCTTCTCAAATAAATGGCGGAGCAAATTTTTTAGGATATAGCAATGAGAAAATGGACGAATTACTGTCACTTGCCCAAAGTGCCTATAACCCTGAAGATAAAAAAAGAGTCTATAAAGAAATCCAAAATTTAATAATTGACGATCTTCCTTATGTTAGTTTATTCTTTGTTAATTCATCTGTATTGGCTAATAGTAAGGTTCATGGAGAAATTAATCCAAATGAATTTAATATGTATAACCAGATTACAAAATGGTATATACCAAATAAAATGTCACAAGAAGAAATTGATGAAAATTCACCTCAATAACCATTAATTATTATTGACATAGAGAAAATTTTTAGTTAAAATATTAATGTTAACCTTAAAAATAAGTATATAAAATAGCAAGTATTAAATAATACTTGCTATTACATGCAGAGGTGGTGGAATTGGCAGACACGTACGTTTGAGGGGCGTATGCTATCACGCATGAGGGTTCGAGTCCCTTCCTCTGCACCAATAATAATCATTAATGAAAGATGTGTAATTATTTTCTAATAGTTACACATCTTTTTTTATAACCCATAGGAAAGTTCTCGCTTAATTTTGATTTATTATAAAGAACTTTCTGTCATTGAATTTCAAGAAAAGCTGCCTCTAATGCTTCGTTAGAACTTTTCTTATTTCTATGAATAATTTCAGGCAAAAAATAATTTATATGTTTATAATAGAATAGAAGGAAAAGGATTTCAAATATAGAATAAACTATTATAGTTAGATTCCTAACAATCCCACAAAGTTGCCTAAAACTTTGTACTAACTTATTGTGACATATTTAATTTTTTGTTAATTAAATTAAGTAAACTGTCATAACCTATAGTATAAAGAAAAGGGAGGGCAAGCTTATGAGACGAACTGTGGGAAGGAGAATAAATAAAAGCAATAAGGACAGGCTTTACACAATTTTTGCATTTTTCATTGTTGCGCCTATTATCTCTATTGTATTAGCATTTTTTTTAGTGCAAAATGTTATATTGCCTAGACTCTCTGAAGAACAAAAAGCTATAGGTACAATAGAAGAAGGCTTAGGTGAAGAAATAGGAAAGGACGTTGATTTAGACATTGATACTAGTATAAAAGACAATGAGAATATGTTAGAATCAGAGACTACAAAAGAGAAAGATGAAATTCCAGACAATGAAGATGAAGTAGTTAAGGAAACTATTTTTTATGGTGTGCAGATAGGTAATTTCAGCAGCATAACAAACGCTGAAGCTTTAGTAAAAGAACTTAAAGAGAAGAACATAAATGATTGTTATGTAGTTAATATTGGAGAATCCTACAAAGTGTTAGCAGGTGAATTTCATACTAAAGATGAGGCCTATAAATATTTAGAAAACATCAATAAAATATATGAAGATGCTTTTGTGAACACAGTTTCAGATAAAAATAAAATCCTAAAACCGTACTAGAATTAATAAGTAAAACATAGCTAACTTTTCACATGATATAAGCCATATCGACATAAATATCACCAAAATGACAATTAAATGAAATTTATATTATTATGCAAGAAATTGATATTATATTAACAAATAATAGTTTTAAGAAATATTTATTAAAGATTTTTACCCAAGATATTGATATACAACTTGATGAATTGTTGCTTTAGTTGGAATAACTTGAGTCTACATAGTTTGGAAAAAAATAAGATTGGGGTGAAACTGTGAAACTAAGTGAAATAAGAGATATTTTAGATGCAAAAGTATTAACTGGTGAAGAGTTTTTAGAAAGAGAAGTGTATTCGGCATTTGGTTCAGATTTAATGAGTGATGTACTTGCATTTGTTAACGAAAAATCAATACTGTTAACAGGACTTACAAACCCGCAGGTCATAAGAACTGCGGAAGTGGCGGACCTTTTTTCTATTGTATTTGTAAGGGGTAAGAGGCCTAGTAAAGATTTATTAGATTTAGCACTAGAAAAAGATATAACAATAATGACTACAGAATATACACTTTATACTACTAGCGGCAAGCTTTATGAAAAAGGTTTAAAGGGAGTAAGGATAGAGGGTGTGTTAAGATAAATGGATGAATACATTAATAAAATTACTTTAGAATATGAAATTATGCAAAATGATTTTAAAAGTGCCGGGGAAGCATCAAGCAATGTAAAAAAAGTATTAAATCAACTAGGGGTTGATTCAAAAATAGTAAGAAGAGTTGCAATAGCAACTTATGAAGCAGAAATGAACATAGTGATACATTCGCTTGGGGGCAAGATTATAGTATCTATATCTTCTGATAAAATTGAAATAAAAGCACATGATAATGGACCGGGAATAAAAGATATTAATTTAGCAATGCAAGAAGGTTATTCTACTGCTTCAAACAAAGTTCGAGAATTGGGCTTTGGAGCAGGTATGGGAATCCCTAATATGAAAAGGTGTTCAGATGATTTTAGCATTTCTTCTTGTGACAATAAGGAGACTTTAGTTTCAATGAAAATATTTATTAAGAATAATATAAAAAACGACTAGTGGGTGATTAACTTGAAAGAATATTTTCACTCTGTAGTATTAGATAATAGCAAATGTAATGGCTGTACAAACTGCATGAGAAGATGTCCAACTGAAGCAATAAGGATAAGGGATAGAAAAGCAGTCATTATAAAAGATAGATGCATTGATTGTGGTGAATGCATTAGAGTATGTCCTTATCATGCTCAGGATGTTATTGCAGACGATCTAAAAGCATTAGAGAAATATAAATATAACATTGCTATTTCACCTATGTCATTATATGGGCAGTTCAGTGTAGATACAGATATGAATAAGGTTTTTTTAGGAATAAAATCCTTGGGGTTTGATTATGTATTTGATGAAGGATATGCTGCAGATGTATTGACAGTTGCAATAAGAAATATATTAAAGAATAATAACCTACAGAAACCTATAATATCTTCTTTATGTCCTGCTATCTTGAGAATTATACAAGTAAGGTTTCCATCTCTAATAGATAATATAGTAAAAGTTGAATCTCCAATGGAAGTAGCAGCTAGAATAGCAAAAACACAAGTAATGAAAGAACAAGGTTTAGCTTATGATGACATTGGAGTTTTTTATTTAGCTCAATGCCCAGCAAAGGTAACTAGTATAAAGCGCCCTATAGGAATACAAAGCTCATATGTTAATGGTGCCCTATCTATTAAATCTATTTATGGTGACATAGTAAAAAACGCTAAGAAAACACAAGAGAATGAAAACTATAAGAAGGCTTCACCTAAGGGCATTGGTTGGGGTAGAGTAGGGGGTCAGAGCTACGCAATTGGAGTAGAAAACTATTTGGCAGCTGATGGAATTGAAAATGTCATTAATGTATTAGAAGAAATTGAACTTGGCAAACTCAGTAATGTTGATTATTTTGAGGGACTAGCATGTGTTGGAGGTTGCGTAGGAGGACCATTAAATGTGGAAAATCCTTTTATTGCCAAAGCTAGAATAAGAAACATAGCAAGAACTTCGGCAGGAAATGAGATAGTTGATGACGAATATATAAAAAAAATAGTGGATGAGGGAATAGTGAATTTGACTGAAAACATAACCCCAAGGAATATAATGACTCTAGATTTAGATATAATTAAAGCTATTAAAAAGATTGAACAGTTAAATTTAATACAAAGTGAACTTCCTGGAATTGATTGTAGCTCTTGTGGTGCTCCTTCTTGTTATGCTCTTGCAGAAGACATTGTTAGGGGGAAAGCTAATATAGATGATTGTATCTTCATCCTAAAAGAAAAAATCAAAAAAAGAAAAAATAATGGAGGTAATTTATGAAACTTTCTGAAGTAACTGACAAACTAAAGCTAGAAGTAGTTACTGAACTAGAACTAGACAGTAGACAAGTGGAAG
>CAYYDM010000047.1:14463-19616 GCA_964470635.1 uncultured Clostridia bacterium
GGAATATATATAGGAGATTTGTTAAGCATAGTGATGTCAAAAGCACAACGGAATTATTTATGGATTACTATTCAAACACATATAAATATTATAGCAGTAGCAACACTAGTAGATTTGGCTGGGATAATAATAGTTGAAGGAATGGAAATTGAAAAGGATACTATAGAAAAAGCTAAGGAAGTTGGCATACCTCTTTTTAAATCTAATTTAAGTGCCTACGAAGTTGCATGCAAATTAAGAGAAATCGGGATATAGTATGAAAGTCGCATATGATCTTCATATACATTCTGCATTGTCACCCTGTGGTGATAATGACATGACACCTAATAATATAGTTAATATGGCTAAATTAAAAGGACTGAATGTTATAGCTATTACAGATCATAATTCAATGTTGAATTTAATACCAACTATGGAAGTGGCCCAAAGTAAAGATATTTTAGTAGTTCCAGGTATAGAAGTTACCACAAAAGAAGAAGTACATGCATTATGCTATTTTCCAACAGCCGAGGAGGGAATGAGTTTTCAAAACATTATATATGAGAGCCTGCCTGATGTGACAAATAAAGAAGATATATTTGGACATCAACTTATATTAGATAGAGAAGATAATGTTTTGGGAAAAATAGAAAAAATGCTGTTAAATACCAGTGGATATACTATAGAGTAAATATTTCAACTAGTCAAGAAACATAATGGAGTACTCGTACCTGCACATATAGACAAAAAATCTTTTAGCATTATTTCTACTCTAGGATTTATGCCATGTACTCTAAATATTAAAACCATTGAAATTTTTGACTTAAATAAGCTAGAAGACATGAAAAACACATTTTTACTAGAAGGATATAACATAATTAAAAATTCAGATGCTCATTATCTTGTAGATATAAATGAAGCAGATTATTATTTAAACATAAGCAATTTTACAGCTGAATCTGTGGTAGAATACCTTAAAGGATTGGGTGATAAGACTTGAAAGAACTGTCCTTACATATATTAGACTTAGTGGAAAATTCAATTAATGCACAAGCAGAATTGGTTATTATAACTATAATTGAGGATTTGAATAATAATTATTTAAAGATTATCATAGAAGATGACGGAAATGGTATGGACAAAGACCTGCTAAGTGTTGCAGATGACCCTTTTACTACAACAAGAAAAACTAGAAACGTTGGACTAGGTTTGTCTCTTATGAAAGCAGCAGCCTTGAGAACGGATGGAGATTTCAGTATTACTTCAGAAAAAGGCAAGGGAACAAAGGTTTTAGCTGTTTTTAGGCATGACCATATTGATAGAGCACCTCTTGGCAATATGGGGGATACCATAGCTGCATTAATGAGTAGAGAAGAGAAAATTGATTATTTATATCTTCATCAGGTAAATAACAAACAATTCAAATTTGATACAAGAGAAATTAGAGAGTTTCTAGGAGATGTTAGTATAAATACTCCTGAAGTTATTTTATGGGTACAGGATTATATAAATAGCAACTTGAATTTGTTAATGCTTAACGAAAAAACATTATGACAATAATGGACAAAATGTATACGTTATACAAAATTGATGGTATAATATAATTAAAATATATAAGGACCTCTAATCTGGGTCCTTATATATTTGTGTTAATAAATAGTCTAACTAAATGTAACTAATAAAGCTAAAATATTGTAAAACATGCACACATTGTTTAATAATTATCAATCTTTGTTATATTTTCATAAAAAATATGACTATTATTTATTTATTATCAATGAAGGTATTGCTTATAAAAAGTAGAAACCTTTATGTGCATCAGATTTAGTACAACCTAAAATTAATATACAAGAGGTGAAATATATGAATCTTAAGAGCTTTACTTTTAAAGGTGGAATTCATCCTCCACACTATAAAAGTTACTCAGAAAAAGCTGAGATAGAAAAAGCTGAAGAACCAAAAGTAGTTGTTATACCAATGCAACAACATATTGGTGCTCCTTGTGAGCCCATTGTCAAAGTAGGTGACAAAGTAAAGATTGGTCAGAAAATTGGTGATTCAAAGGCATTCGTTTCTGCACCAATACATTCAAGCGTCTCTGGTATAGTTAAGAAAGTAGCTTCTATGGATACTTCAACAGGTAGTGGAATTATGTGTGTAACTATAGAATCTGATGGGCTTAACGAAATTGATGAAAACGTTATGCCAAAGGGTGATATAGAAAAGCTTACTAGAGAAGAAATTGTAAACATTATCAAAGAAGCAGGAATAACTGGTCAAGGAGGAGCAGGTTTTCCAACGCATGTAAAATTATCTCCACCACCAGATAAAAAAATTGACACTATTATTCTAAATGGGGCAGAATGTGAGCCTTATTTAACTGCAGACCATAGATTGATGCTAGAAGAACCAGAAAAAATTATATTTGGACTTAAAGCATTAATGAAAGTAGTAGGAGTTAATAAGGGCTATATTGGAATTGAAAATAATAAGCCAGATGCTATTGAATCAATGATGAAAGCCGCAGAAAAAGAAACGGATATTGAAATAGTTTCTCTTGTAGCTAAATATCCACAAGGGGACGAAAAACGATTAATAAATGCTGCGACAGGAAGGGTTGTTCCATCAGGTGGACTCCCAATGGATGTAGGAGTTATAGTAAATAATGTAGGAACTGCAGCCGCAGTTGCTAATGCCATACAAACTGGGATGCCTTTAGTTGAGAGGATAGTTACAGTAACTGGAAGCGCTATAAATACTCCTAAAAATCTTTTAGTAAAGATAGGAACTCCATTTAATGACATAATAAATCAATGTGGAGGTTATAAAGGAACCCCAGGAAAAATTATAATGGGTGGACCTATGATGGGGCTTGCACAATTTACAGATGAAGTTCCAGTTATTAAAGGTACTTCAGGAGTACTAGTATTAAATGAAAAAGAGGCCAGAATTCCAGAACCTAATCCTTGTATTAGATGTGGAAAATGTGTAGATATATGTCCTGTAAACTTACAGCCATTATTTATTAGCCAACTATCATTAAAAGGTAAGTATGATGACACACAAAAATATCATGTATTAGATTGTATAGAATGTGGTTCATGTTCTTTTATTTGTCCATCTAAGAGACCACTATTGCAATCAATAAGAGTAGCAAAAAAAGAAGTAATAGCTAAAAGAAAGAAAAGCTAATTGATTGGGGGGGTAATAATGGATAACAGATTAATTGCTTCATCTTCTCCACATATAAGGTCAGATGAAACTATTTCTAGAATAATGCTGGATGTGATTATAGCACTTCTTCCAGCTACACTAGCCAGCATATACTTTTTTAGATTTAACGCTTTGAAGCTAATAGTGCTTTCAATTGCTTCAGCAGTAATAACAGAAGCCATATTTCAGAAAGCTAGAAAACAACCTGTAACCATAAATGATTTAAGTGCAGTAGTAACTGGATTATTATTAGCTTTTAATATTCCTGCATCAGCTCCATGGTGGATACCAGTTGTTGGTTCTGCATTTGCTATTGCCATAGTAAAGCAGTTTTTTGGTGGCTTAGGCCATAACTTTATGAATCCTGCTTTAGCTGCTAGGGCAATGCTTTTAGCATCCTGGCCAACTATAATGACAGAGTGGATAACTCCTGGAGTAGATGCTGTAAGTACTGCTACACCTTTAGCAATAATAAAGGGACAAGCAGAAGGGACTCTCCCTTCTATAACTAACATGCTTATGGGAAATATAGGTGGTAGTTTAGGAGAAACTTCAGCTATATTGTTAATAATTGGTGGAATATACCTACTTTATAGAAAAGTTATCAATTGGAGAATACCATTTACGTATATAGGTACAGTTGCTGTCATTATGCTTGCGTTTGGCGGTGGTTTTGAAAATATGATTTATCACTTATTAGCAGGTGGATTGATGCTTGGAGCATTCTTTATGGCTACTGACTATGCATCTTCACCAGTTACAAAGAAAGGTCAAATAATATTTGGAATTGGAGCAGGAATATTAACTTCTGTGATTAGACTTAAAGGTGGATATCCAGAAGGAGTATCCTATTCAATACTTTTGATGAATGTGGCTGCGCCATTAATTGATAAATATACAAGCCCTAAAGTATTTGGGGAGGTGAAGCAGAATGCGTGAGATTGTTAAGCTTGGATTAATTCTTTTTATTATAACAGCAATAGCTGCCACACTTCTTGCAGTAGCAAATAATGCAACAAGTGATTTAATTGCACAAGTTCAGGAGCAGGAAAGTAACAAGGCAAGACAAGAAGTACTTCCATCATCAGACAGTTTTACGCCTTTAGATGAAAATGAATTTAATGCAATAGTAGCTGAAAACAACAAAATTAAAGAAGTCTATGTTGGTAAAAATTCAGCTGGTGAGTTAGTTGGATATACGCTAAAAACTGTTGCTTCAGGTTATGGTGGAGATATAGAAATAATTACTGGAATTTCTGCAGAAGGAAATGTTACTGGGATGAAAGTGGTTAGCCATTCTGAGACTCCAGGTCTTGGGGCTAATTCAACAAAACCAGAATTTCAAAATCAATTTCTAGGAAAATCAACATCTTCTAATATATCTGTTGTGAAATCAGCACCCAAAGATAGTGAAATCCAGGCAATTTCAGGTGCTACAATAACTTCAAAAGCTGTAACAGACGGAGTAAACATGGCTATAGATGTTTTTAATAATAAGCTCAAAAAATAGATTTACAATAATGGAGGTGAAACCATGAGCTTAAAGGACTTTAATAATGGATTAATTAATGAAAACCCTACATTTGTTCAGTTAATTGGTATGTGTCCGACTCTAGCAGTTACTACTTCATCTATGAGTGGTTTGTCTATGGGATTGGCTACTACTGCCGTATTAATTGGTTCGAATTTAGTTATATCGCTTTTAAGAAAAGTTATACCAGATAAAATAAGGATTCCTGCTTTTGTTGTAATAATTGCTACATTTGTTTCATTGATACAAATGCTTATGAATGCTTATGTACCTGCACTATATGCTTCTTTAGGATTATACATTCCTTTAATCGTTGTTAACTGTATAATACTAGCTAGAGCAGAAGCTTTTGCTTCTAAATATGGTCCAATTAGATCTATAGCAGATGGAGCAGGAATGGGACTTGGTTTTACATTAGCTCTTACAATAC
>CAYYDM010000048.1:0-19422 GCA_964470635.1 uncultured Clostridia bacterium
TTCATTCGATATACCTTATCATAAATTAAGAGTAATATCTCCTTCAGTAGGAGGCGGTTTTGGTGCTAAGGCTGGTACTACACTTGAAGGAATAATAATACCATTGGCTATGAGAACTAATGGTAGACCAGTTAAATTAGCATATTCAAGAGAAGAAGAATTCACTAGCTCATATGTTAGACAGGCAATGACTTCTAGATTTAAAACAGGAGTTATGAAAGACGGAAGAATAGTAGCCATCAAAAATGAATTTGTTTGGGATGGCGGTGCTTTTAACGAATATGGAGTAAATATAGCTAAATCAGCTGGTTATTCTGCAGTAGGCCCTTACGATGTACCTAATATTTGGTGTGACTCTTATTGTGTGTACACAAACCATCCAGTAGGAGGGCCATATAGAGGCTTTGGAATGGCTGAAATCCATTTTGGTATAGAACAAAACTTAGATATTATTGCTCATAAAATTGGAATTAGTCCAGTAGAGATAAGAACAATAAATGCTCAAAAACCTGGTGGATTTACTGCTACAGGTGCAAAAGTTGATGAAGCTTGTTCTTATACACAATGTGTTGAAAAAGTTGCAGAAGATATAGGTTATTTCGACGAAATTGAACAACCTGCAAATCCTAAAATAATTAGAGCAAAGGGTATAGCTGGTGGTATGAAGGCTCCATCAATGCCTACAAATGCTACATCTTCTGCAATAGTAAGAATTAACGAAGATGGAACAGCTTATCTTTCAGTAAGTGCTCAGGATATAGGCCAAGGTTCAGATACAGCTTTAACTCAGATAGCATCAGAAGTGTTGTCAATACCACCTGAGAAGATAACAATAAATACAGGGGACACAGCTCATACACCTTATGAGTGGCAAACTGTTGCAAGCCGTATAACATACTCAGCAGGTAATGCAGTTATAAAAGCTTGTGAAGATGCTAGAGAACAACTTTTCAAACTATCATCTATTAAGCTAGGATTATTAGAAAGAGACCTTAAGCTTGAAGATGGTTACGTAGTATCTGCTATATATCCTGATAGAAAAGTTAGCATTGGTGAATTAGCACTAGGATTAACATTTGATGATGGATCAGGTATCCATGGACCTATTATTGGTAGAGGAGTATTTACACCAGCAAATGTTAGAAACTTTGACCCAGAAACAGGACTTGGAGATAACCCAGTTACATTCTGGACTTATGGTGCAAATGGTGTAGAGATAGAGATAGATACTGAAACAGGTAAAATTAAAGTACTAAAAGTAGCAGCTTGTTGGGATGTTGGTAAGGTAGTTAACCCTACTCTTATCGAAGGTCAAGTTGAAGGTGCTATAGTACAAGGAATGAGTTCAGCATTATATGAAGAAATTAAATTAAGAGATGGTAAATTCTTAAATAAATCATTTACAGATTACAAGATAGCATCTGCTGGAGATATGCCAGAGATGAAATTGACTTTCATTGAAAATCCTCAGTGGGATGGACCATTTGGAGCAAGAGCTATCGCAGAACCAGCAATGGTTCCTTCAGCACCAGCTATAGCAAATGCTTTATACAATGGACTTGGAATAAGATTAACTAGTATGCCATTTACTGCTGAAAAAGTGCTTAATGCAATAAAAGAAAAAGAAAGTAAATAGTAACACTAAAGAACTTAACGCTCACCTAGGTTCATCATAGATACCTAGGTGAGTGTGTGTAAACGATTTACCTTAGAAAAATTTCTAGAAAAACCTTAAGTTTTGAATGTAGTTACCTATCTTCTAGGTAATGCATATAAACAACAGAATAATCTGTAAAAAACAAAAGGAGGAATTTAAGGATGGAAAACGTTAAACAGCAAGAGCCTATTAGAAACGCCCTGGAGCAGCTGGGAGTAGGTAAAACAATTCTTTTAGGTATGCAACACACATTTACAATGTTTGGCGCTACAGTATTAGTTCCAATTTTAACAGGCATGAATGTATCTGTTGCATTGTTTATGGCGGGGGTATGTACTCTAATTGGACACCTAATTATGAAAAACAGAGTGCCAGTATTTCTAGGCTCATCATTCGCTTTTATTGCGCCTGTAATTACAGTTGCAGGAATGGCTACTGCAGCAGGTAAACCAGATGGAGCTGCTTATGCGGCTGGTGGTATCGTAATAGCAGGTTTGGTTTATGTAGTATTTGCAATACTTGTCCATCTACTAGGTGTTGAAAAGATAGTTGATTTCTTCCCACCAATAGTAACTGGACCTATGATCATGGTTATAGGACTAAATTTAGCACCTGTTGCTATAGGAATGGCTTCAGAAAACTGGTTATTAGCAATCGTGGCACTTGTTGTAGTTATTGCTGTAAACATTTTTGCAAAGGGTTTCTTACAAGTTATACCAGTAATCACAGGACTTATAGTTGGTTATATAGTGGCTTTTGCTACAGGACATGTAGACCTTTCACCTGTTCACCAAGCAGCATGGTTTGGACTACCAAACTTTACAATAGCTAAATTTGATCTTCAATACATTATGATAATTGCACCAGTAGCATTAGCTACTATAGTTGAGCATATAGGAGACGTTATAGCTATAGGAGCTACAGTTGAAGATGACTTTACAAAAGACCCAGGTCTTCATAGAACAATGTTAGCTGACGGTTTAATGACTGCTCTATCTGCATTAGTTGGTGGACCAGCAAACACTACTTATTCAGAAAACACAGGAGTTTTAGCATTAACTAGAGTATGGGACCCATTAGTAATGAAAATAGCTGCATGTTTTGCTATTATTCTAGGAGGAGTTCCTAAAATAGCTGCTTTAATCAGTACAATACCAGGACCAATAATAGGTGGTATCTCAATAGTACTATTCGGTATGATAGCATCTATCGGTCTTAGAACAGTAGTTGAGAATCAAGTTGACTTTACAAAATCAAGAAACCTAATAATAGCTGCAGTTATATTAGTATTAGGTCTTGGTGGAGCAGTACTACCATTTAAACTTGGCTCATTTGAATTAACATTACAAGGAATGGGTCTAGCAGCAATCGTAGGTATTATATTAAACAAAGTTTTACCACAAGCAAAATAATTTTGAAATCATAAATATAATATATAAAAATCCCTATGCTAATCAAAAGTTAGTACAGGGATTTTTATAACGAATAGGAAAGTTCTACTTTTGGATTTTTAATAATACTTGGATAGAGGCCTTTTTTAATTGAAATCCAAGGACATATTAACTTCTGTTAATAAATCACAATAAAAACATCTATTACAAGCTAAAAATTATCGAATATTGACAAAAATGCAATTGTATAATGTATAAAGAAGGAATTAAATAGAAAATGTAGAATACTTGTAATTAGTGTTGAAGATCACATATTTTAACACTTATGAAATCATTTTCAGAGCTTATTACACTTATTATAGCTAAGTTAACAATTATGCAGAAATAAGACTTAACGATGTACCCAGCAATAAATATTGTATTAACTGAACTACCATTAACTCCACAATTATTAACTCTAGAAAAAGCAATTAAACTATCAAAGAAAGCGAAAAAAACTAGAGGAATGTAAACACTAGCTGTATAGCGCTGACAGCCAAGTGTTACATATAAACTGACAGAATATATTATCTGTCAAAATAAAAAACAAGGGGGAGTTTAGAATCATGGAAACAGTTAAACAACAAGAGCCTATTAGAGACGCCCTAGAGCAGCTGGGAGTAGGTAAAACAATCCTTTTAGGTATGCAACACACATTTACAATGTTTGGTGCTACAGTATTAGTTCCAATTTTAACAGGCATGAGCGTATCTGTTGCATTGTTTATGGCTGGAGTTTGTACCCTGATAGGACACCTAATCATGAAAAACAGAGTGCCAGTATTTCTAGGTTCATCATTCGCTTTTATTGCTCCTGTAATCACAGTTGCAGGAATGGCTACTGCAGCAGGTAAACCAGATGGAGCTGCGTACGCAGCTGGTGGTATCGTAATAGCAGGTTTGGTTTATGTAGTATTTTCAATTCTTATTTATTTACTAGGTGTTGAAAAGATAGTTGATTTCTTCCCACCAATAGTAACTGGACCTATGATCATGGTTATAGGACTAAATTTAGCACCTGTTGCTATAGGAATGGCTTCAGAAAACTGGTTATTAGCAATCGTGGCACTTGTTGTAGTTATTGCTGTAAACATTTTTGCAAAGGGTTTCTTACAAGTTATACCAGTAATCACAGGACTTATAGTTGGTTATATAGTGGCTTTTGCTACAGGACATGTAGACCTTTCACCTGTTCACCAAGCAGCATGGTTTGGACTACCAAACTTTACAATAGCTAAATTTGATCTTCAATACATTATGATAATTGCACCAGTAGCATTAGCTACTATAGTTGAGCATATAGGAGACGTTATAGCTATAGGAGCTACAGTTGAAGATGACTTTACAAAAGACCCAGGTCTTCATAGAACAATGTTAGCTGACGGTTTAATGACTGCTCTATCTGCATTAGTTGGTGGACCAGCAAACACTACTTATTCAGAAAACACAGGAGTTTTAGCATTAACTAGAGTATGGGACCCATTAGTAATGAAAATAGCTGCATGTTTTGCTATTATTCTAGGAGGAGTTCCTAAAATAGCTGCTTTAATCAGTACAATACCAGGACCAATAATAGGTGGTATCTCAATAGTACTATTCGGTATGATAGCATCTATCGGTCTTAGAACAGTAGTTGAGAATCAAGTTGACTTTACAAAATCAAGAAACCTAATAATAGCTGCAGTTATATTAGTATTAGGTCTTGGTGGAGCAGTACTACCATTTAAACTTGGCTCATTTGAATTAACATTACAAGGAATGGGTCTAGCAGCAATCGTAGGTATTATATTAAACAAAGTTTTACCACAAGCAAAATAATCAAGGAATCATAATTATAACTTAAAAATTAGTTAATGATTAACAAAATATTTTAAAGATTAAAAGACCCCTATGCTAGTAACAAAGTATTAACTTCTAGCATAGGGTTTTTTAAATAGTTGAGGGTGACCCTTGATTTATACTTAAAGATAACAAGTAATGGAGAGATTAGTAATGAATAAAAACATGAGAAAAATGGTTTGGATGCAGTTAGTTTATTCTATATTTAAAAGTTTTGTACTGATTTTTGTAAATATATATTTATGGAAAGCAGGAAAAAGTATAAAAGCAGTGGCAATATTCAACATATTTAATTATATAGCGGCTTTTGTATCATTTTATATTGGAAATAGAATTGCTCTAAAAAGCACTAGGCTTAATTACTTATTATCCTCTACCTTTTTTATATTACTTTTTGTATTGACAGCTATATTAGGAGATGACATCTCTAAGTATTCAGTACTTATTGGAATACTAGGTGGTTTTGGTGATGGTTTATTCTATTTTAATATGAATGTATATGAAGCCAGTGAATTAGAGCGAGATGAAATAGATAGTTTTATGAGTGCAGTAGGTATAGTAGGAAAGTTATCTTCAATAATCACACCAGTTATATCAGGAATAGTGATAGAAAAGTTTGGATTTATTTATGCAGTGTATATGCTTATTTTCTTACTTGTACTACAAATGGCAAATGCATTAACCCTTCCTAACACTAGAATAGAATACGTAGCTAAGATAAACATAAAAAAGATATTGGGGCAC
Organism: uncultured Clostridia bacterium; assembly: GCA_964470635.1. Taxonomy (GTDB): domain Bacteria; phylum Bacillota; class Clostridia; order Tissierellales; family Proteiniboraceae; genus Proteiniborus. The sequence goes on from CAYYDM010000048.1 coordinate 5,670, forward strand.
AAAGATTATAAAAAAGTACTGGCTACACATTTGATACACACTCCATTTGGACAATTTCTTATAATGGCAAACAGTGTTTTTTTATATTCTTTTGCAAAAAGCGAATCCCTTATGGGCTTTTTGAATTCAGCCTTTGCTATTTCATCTATTTTGCTTTTTTATATTTATATGAGAGCACAGAAAAAATACCCAAGGAAAAAGCTAATGCTTATTGGAAGCTTAGCTTTAGCCTTATCTGTGTCATTGTTATTTGAGCCTAGTTTTTTTTCCTTTGTATTATTTAGTTTAACCATAAGCATTGGAGATGCGTTTTTCAATAAACCACTTACAGGAATTCAGGTTTATACAGCAAAAAAATATGGAGAGAGTCCCGAAGAACTATTGGGAAACTTAGTTTTTAGAGTATCTTTGCTTACAATAAGCAGAACTATATTTTATCTTCTAATATTTTTCTTCTATATAGACAACAGCTCAACAATATTTAGACTGCTTATTATATATAACATAATATCTCCTATTCTAAGTTATATTTTATGCCATAAAGAAATGTAATAAAAAGTTTATGGTTTCAAAGAAATGGTATAATTAGATTAGGGGTAAAATTTTTAAGGAGAGTGATAAAGTGGGGAATTATAAAGTAATTGGTCAAAGCTATCTAAGACTAGAGGGTAAAGACAAAGTAAGAGGAAAAATAAAATATGTAAATGATTTGAATCCTCCTGGACTCCTTCACGCAGCATTTAAGACAAGTCCTCATGCACATGCCAAGATAGTATCTATAGACATAGAAGAGGCGAAAAAAGCTCAAGGAGTTAGGGCAGTAGTTACAGGAGAAGATCTACCCTATGTAGTTGGTTTATATTTGGGAGATAAATATCCGCTTGCTAGAGGCAAAGTAAGACACTATGGAGAAGCCGTAGCAGCTATCATAGCTGATAGCGAGGCAGAGGCAAAAGAAGCTTTAGATTTAATTAAAATAACATATGAACAACTTACCCCTGTATTATCAGTAGACGAAGCTCTCAAAGAAGATTCTTTATTAGTTCATGAAGAGTTAGGAAACTATCAGCATATAGATGCAATACATCCTGAGCCAGGTACAAATATTGCAAATAGGACAAGAATTAGAAAAGGCAATATATCACAAGGCTTTGAAGAATCTGATGTAATCATAGAAGATGAGTTTTCATTTCCACAGGGTGATCATGTTGCCATGGAAACAAGAGCCACAATAGCAGAAATTAAAGAAGATGGGCAAATAATAATAACATCAGCAAGTCAGGCTCCCTTTGTAGTAAGAAGCCTTATGAGCGAGTTCTTTAAAATTCCTACAGGAAAAATAACAGTAATTACTCCAGCTGTTGGTGGAGGATTTGGTGGAAAAGCAGGGATACAACTAGAAGCATTGGCATACTTGCTATCTAAAGCAGTAGGTGGAAGGCCAGTCAAAGTTGTAAATACTAGAGAACAGGATTTAACAGCGTCACCAGGTAAAATAGGATTTAAGGGCAAAGTAAAGATGGGCTGTACTAAAGATGGAGAAATCAAATCATTAGAGCTATTATACATGTTTGATGCAGGAGCATATTCTGATTACTCAGTAAACATAAGTAGAGCAGCAGCCATAGCTTGTACTGGGCCTTATAGAGTACCAAATGTAAACTGCGATTCCCTTTGTATATATACCAACCATCCTTTTACTAATGCTTTTAGAGGATTTGGTCACTTAGAGTTAGCATTTGCTATAGAGAAAGCTTTGGATATAATGGCGGAGAAATTATCCATGGACCCTGCAGAGCTTAGAAGACTTAATGCCATTAAACAAGGAGATACTGCTCCAACGGGAAGCCTAATGGATGAAAACACTGGTGATCTTGTAGGTTGTATAGATAAGGTAAAAGAATTCTTAAATTGGGATGAAGGAATATACATTCCAGTTGACGAAAATAGAGTAAGAGCTAAAAGCTTAACATGTTTATGGAAAGCTCCTGCTATGCCTACTAACACAGATGCTGGAGCAATCATAACATTTAATGAAGACGGAAGTATGAATTTACACTGTTCAATAGTAGAGATAGGACAAGGAACTAAGACAGGCTTAGCACAAATACTAGCAGAAAAATTTAAGGTTGGAATAGATAAAGTGCATGTAACTATGGATATAAATACTAAAGTCTCTCCACATGATTGGGCAACAGCTGCCAGTAGAGGGCTTCTAATGGCAGGAAGGGCAACAATAGAAGCTGCTGATGATGCTATAAGACAAATAAAACATACAGCGTCCATAGCTTTAAGATGTCCTACATCAGACCTAGAAGTAGCAGATGAAAGAGTATTTATAAAAGATGAGCCTCATATAGGACTTCTACTAAAAGATGTAGTTCTAGGTTATGTATATGAAAATGGAAATGCAATTCAGGGGCAAGTAATCGGAGCAGGAAGATATATAGCTAGAAGATTAAGCGGGATAGATAAAGAAACTGGCGAAGGACACCCAGGCCTTGAGTGGACACTAGGTGCAGAAGGAGTAGAGGTTGAGCTGGATTTAAGGGATTATAGCTTTAAAGTGCTTAAGGCTACATGTGTTATGGACGTGGGTCAAATAATAAATCCTGATATAGCAAGGGGTCAAATAATAGGAGCAATGGCCATGGGGCTTAGCTCTGCTACTGGCGAAGAGTTTATTTTTAATAGTAGAGGGCAAGTCACAAATGATGATTTAAGATCCTTTAAAATCATGAGATATGGTGAAGAGCCAGAATATTTTGTTGACTATATTGAAACACCACAAGGAGATGGACCTTTCGGCGCAAGAGGTCTTGGAGAGCAGGCAATAATAGGTATTCCTGCAGCCTTATCAAATGCTTTATCCAGAGCATTAGGAGTACAACTCAAGACATTGCCTTTAACACCTGAGACTCTATGGAAAGCTAAAAAGGAGGTAACCCTATGATATCCTATGATTTTGAATACTATAGACCAGAGACTTATGAAGAAGCACTAGAAATATTTGAAGAAAAGAGTAAGGAAGGCAAGAATCCATTGTATTATAATGGAGGAACTGAAACAGTCACATATGCTCGTAAGAAAATAGTCAATACTGGCGCTCTAATAGACATAAAAGCCATACCTGAATGTCTTGTCTTCTCAGAAGATGGAGATAAAATAGTCTATGGCTCAGCGTTGAGTTTAAATGAAATAGTTGAAAAAACCAGTTTTAAACTTATGGGAAATGTATCTAGAAAAATAGCTGATCATACTGTTAGAAATAGGTTAAGCTTGGGAGGCAATATTTGTGGACGTCTATTTTATAGAGAAGCAATTTTACCTATAATGGTGGCTGATGGTACAGCTGTAATAGCTGGAAGAGAAGGAATAAGGAGAATCCCTGTACTAGAGTTTTTCGATAAGAAGATAAATCTAAAAAGCGGAGAACTACTTCTTCAAATTGAAATAGACAAGAAATATATAAGTTTACCACAGTATAATGAAAGAAAAGAAAAACAAGGAAAAGTAGATTATCCATTGTTTCACGTAGTAGCACTTAAAGAAGGAGATGACATGAGGTTTGCTTTTTCAGGAATATGTGCTTATCCATTTAGATCTCTTGAGCTAGAAAAAGTTCTAAATGATAAAACAAAAAGCTTTGAGGAAAGAGCGAAATATGTAGTAGAAAATCTACCTAGCAATGCTAGAAACGATATGTTTGCATCAAGTGATTTTAGAAAATTCTTGCTACAAAATTCCATAGTAAATACTCTTGAGAAATTGGAAGGAGGAGTACAATGATAGCTTATAAAGACTACACATCTGTAATATTGAATATTAATGGTGAGAAAAGAAAAGTAGTAGTGAAGCCTTCAGATACACTCCTAAGAGTTCTTAGAGAAAAGCTAGGTCTTACAGGTGGAAAACCTGGTTGTGAAAACGGAGACTGTGGAGCTTGTACTGTACTTCTTGACGGGAAACCAGTAAAATCATGTATGATACTTGCCCTAGAGGTTGTTGGTAAAGAAATAACTACTATAGAAGGTCTCCTAGATACAGAAATACAACAAGCCTTTCATGAAGAAGGCGGCTTCCAATGCGGTTATTGCACTTCAGGGTTTATAGTAAATGCTTACGCCCTTTTAGAAGAAAAGCCTGAAGCAGATGATGAGGAAATGAAAGAATGGTTGCAAAGTAATCTTTGCAGATGCACAGGTTATGAAGGTATAAAAAATGCCGTATATTCAGCTAAGGAAAAAATAAAAGAAAGATAATTTAAAGAGCCGTCAGAGGGGACTGACGGCTCTAATGTTTTTTCTATCTATTAAAATAGAACAGATTTTTTAGCAGGTTCTGTTTTTGCTATTAATTTTCCTTTAGTAAAGTTATATAAAACTTCCTTCTTCTCATTAAGTGCATTATAGAAGTTATTAGAATTAAGAACTATAAAGCTTGCTGGGTTTCCTTCTTTAATCCCATAGCTATCACCTAAGTGAAGGGTTTTAGCTGCATTATGAGTAATTAGGTTATAAGAATTTAGAATTTCTTCATAACCCATCATTTGACATACATGTAATCCCATATGAACAACGTCTCTCATGTTTCCATCTCCTAATGGATACCATGGGTCAAATATATCATCATGTCCAAATGAAACATTTATGCCATCTGCAAGTAATTCTTTAACTCTTGTTATACCTCTACGCTTTGGATATGTGTCAAAGCGGCCTTGAAGGTGAGTATTTACAAGTGGGTTGCTAACAAAGTTCATTTTGCTCATTCTTAAAAGTCTGAATAACTTGTATGCATAAGCATTGTTATAGGAGTGCATTGCAGTTGTATGGCTTGCTGTTACTCTTTCACCTAAGCCTGACTCATAAGCTCTAGTTGCTAAAGTCTCAACAAAACGTGATTGTTCATCATCTATTTCATCACAGTGAACATCTACAAGCAGTCCATATTTTTCAGCTAATTTCATAGTAAAGTTTAAGCTTTCAACTCCGTATTCACGAGTGAATTCAAAGTGTGGGATAGCACCTAAAACATCTGCTCCCATTTTAGCTGCATTTTCCATTAGTTGTTCACCATTAGGGAAGCTCATAATACCATCCTGTGGGAATGCAACTATTTGGATATTAACCTCATCTTTTAGTTCCTCTCTTAACTCTAATATACCTTCCATAGCTATTAGTGTAGGGTCTGTTACGTCAACATGTGTACGAACATGTCCTATTCCATTTGCAACTTGTTTTCTTATAGCCTCTCTAGCTCTGTCCTTGACATCTTGTTTAGATAGCTTTTCTTTTCTTTCAGCCCAACAAGCAATTCCTTCAAATAATGTACCAGATAGATTCCATCTTGGGTCACCTGCTGTAAGTGTAGCATCAAGGTGAACGTGAGATTCTATAAATTGAGGCAATACCATGCAGCCATCACAGTCAATTACTTCATCGCCAGGTGTTGGAGTAATATTAGGAGCTATTTTTTCAAATTTACCATCTTTTACAAGTATATCTGTTTTTTCAGTGCTGTTTTCTAAAAATACATTTTTAATTAACATGATATAATCTCCCCTTTTTTGAATTATTTGTCTTTAGAATACTTAAGCTTTCTTTTTGTTAAGAGTTTCAGCAATAAAGAATACTACTGCAGAAACAACAAGTGAGTTCACTGGTGGGATACCCCATTTCACAAATACTCCTGCTAATGCTCCAACTACTACTGCAACTATTGCTCCAATATTTACTGTAGCAGGTTTAAAGCCTTCAGTTTCATATTGTTTTCTATTCATAAAGAAGTGGATTATTATAACAACTCCAACAGGTGGTATCATTCCTCCTAATAAGCTTAGGTATGATACGAAATTGTTGTACAACCAAATAGCTGCAACAGTTCCGATTCCACCGCCTACAAGAACCAAAGGTTTACTTTGAATTTTTGTAATATTTGCTAGCCCAAGTCCTGCTGTATATAAAGCGTTATTATTTGTAGTCCAAATATTTAGACCCAATACTACTATAGCAGGTATCATAAGACCTTGAGTAATTAGAATATCAAATATATCAGGAGTTCCTGTAACTGCTCCACCTACAGCTCCAAATATGAACATGATACTATTTCCAACGAAGAATGCTATTAAAGTTGCCCATACTGCAATCTTAGATGTTTTGGAAAAACGAGTAAAGTTAGGAGTACTAGTACCTCCACTAACAAAGCTGCCTATTACTATTGAAAGTGCTGCTGCCATAGTAATTGGTGCTGCAGGTACTTCTGCAAACACATTTTGGAAACCGTTTACTTGATTGATTCCAAAGTTTACAGAGTATATACCTAATACTGCTATTAAAGGAACAGCTACGGAACCTAGCACTGCAAGAGCCTTTATTCCATAATAAGCTGTTGCTGTCATTAAAATACCTGTTACTATTATTAGGATAGTAGTATTGATACCTAAGAGCTTTCCTACAGGTAGAGCAAACATTGCAACACCTACACCAAACCATCCAATTTGAGTAAAGCTAATAAGTACAGAGGATAAATAAGAACCCTTTTCACCAAATGAGTAACGAGCTAATAAATCCAGTGTAAGACCAGTAGATTGACCAATGTAAGCCAATGCTCCTGTATATACTCCTAAGAATGCATTACCTAATATCATAGCAATAAAAAAGTCCCTCATGTTAAGCCCAATACCAAGAGTTCCTCCCGCTGTCATACTAGGAGAAAAGAATGTAAAGCCCACCATAACTACAAGTACTGCCCAAAAACCTTGCCTACTAGCTGCATCCACCGCTGACAAAGAGTGTTCAGTGTCAACATTTTTGTTTTTCGTTAAATCTGACATAATAATCCTCCTTTATTTTTTTATGTAACCAGTTACATTTTTGTTTAAAAAAATATAACTAATTCTACATTTTTTTGTTTGTATTACGGATATTGTCGCTTTTTGTTAATTTGTAAACGTTTACATTTGTCATTGTATATAATTAGACGTTTAAAATAAAAATCCTTCTTGTTTTTAAAAAAATTTTTATAAAATATTTTTTAAATTACAATAATTAAACCATAAACTGGGTGCATCAGATTGCTTTGTTATTGAATATATACAAATGGAATTATAAAATCAAATGAAACAACTGTGACTTTTTAAAAAAACTTGTCACAAACCAACAAAAATCATAAAGTTTTGAAAAATTTAGAAGGGAAATAGCAAAGAAAGAAGAATTTACATTATGTAAGCGTTTACATGACAACTAAATTATATTTCCAATCATAGCAGGAGGAGTTGATTACATGGCAAGAAGAAAACATAATATTTTGGTTATTCTTACTTTTATCATTATCTTAATTATTGCCTATACATTTTTTCATAAGAGTATGCCACTCTTAATTAACAGAATTACAGGCATAATCTTATCTGTTTTATTAGGCTATTTAATCTCTAGTTTGATATGGGAAAAGAGATTGAAATCATTAGAAAAGTGTTGTGAAATAATAGAAAAAGATAAATATGATGAGTTAATATCTAATTCTGATGTTCCAGTAAGATTACAAAGAATCACAAATACTTTATCAAAGCTATTTAGTACATCTAAAGAATCTTACAAAACTACATTAAAGACAAGTGTTAATGTAGCTCAATCTATGACATATTTAAATGATACAATCAAAGAGATGGAAATAGCTACGGAACAAATAACTTCTTCTACAGAGAATCTAGCAGAGGGAGCTACAGATCAGATACAGTCTTTAGGTAAAATATTAGAATCACTTGATATTATATATAAAGATTTAGAAAATATAGCAAATAAATCTTTAGAAAGCGTTGGAAATGCCGAAAGTTCTTTTACCAATGCTGATGAAGGTAAAAAACTAATGGGAGAGACTAAAAAAACTATAGATAAGGTATATCATCTAACTGAAACTCTCCTAAGCCTCATGACAGAATTAGACAATCAAACTGCTAGAATATCTAGCTTTGTAACGACTATTTCAGAAATATCTGACAGTACTAACTTATTAGCATTAAATTCTTCTATAGAAGCAGCTAGGGCAGGAGAACACGGAAAAGGATTTGCTGTAGTTGCCAGGGAAATAGGCAGCTTAGCTGAGCAGTCTCAAAAAGCTTCTAAAGACATTGGAATTATCCTTAATGACACAGGAACAAAGCTAAAAGAATTGACATCACTATTAAAGGATAATGCTATAGAAGTTGAAAAAAGTAGAGAGATAGTGGAGAAGACAAATAATTCTTTTAATATAATAGAAGAAAGTGCTTTTATTACAAAGGAAAGTATAAAGGATATAAGCAATTATGTGAATAAAATTAAAGAGAGAGGTCAAGAAATTATTAGTTCTACAGATGGTATTCAAACAGTTTCAGAGGCTAATGCTGCTGGAAGTCAAGAACTCAGTGCAATGATTCAAGAGATAAATGCTTCTTTTAAAGATATAGTTTCTAACACAGAATCATTATCCGAAGAAGCTAACTATCTTCAACAAAGTTCCGCTTCAACAGCCATGGAAGGATATATGTATTATAAGGCTTTAGAACTAATAAATATTATTGATAAGAAAAAGTTTGATAGTACTGAATTAAAAAAGCAAGCTAAAAGCTTTAAATTAGATGATATATACATAGTAAATAGTAAAGGTATCATAGTGAATTCTAGCGAAAAACAGGCAATTAATTTAGATTCATTTGAAATTGATCCTATATCTAAAAAAGCAGCTGAAGGCAAAGATGAATATTTAGCAACTCCTATTAGGAAGAGAGTAGAAGACAATCAGATGTACAAATTCCTTCATGTGCCTTATAAAGGAGGAGTTATTACTGTATCACTTTCTTTAGAGTCTTTGTTAGCTATGTAAGTGTTTTGGACGGATAAATATATATCCGTCCTTTTAATATATTTCTTTATAGACATAAGAATGATATAATTAAATAAATGAACATATTTTTGGAGTGGTATTATGGCGAATATAAGAAAAATATCGGAATTAGCTGGGGTTTCTGTAGCGACTGTCTCTAGGGTACTTAATCATCCTGAAACCGTTTCTGAAGAAACTAGAAACAGAATTCTTATGGTTATGGAGGAAATGAATTACGTCCCTAACATTATAGCCAGAAGTTTAACTACTAATAGGACAAGTACCATAGGACTTATTATACCTAACATACTAAATCCTCTTTATCCCAGTATAGCAAAGGGAGTAGAAGATGTATTCTATAAAAAAGGCTATAATATACTTCTCAGCAACACAGAATACGATGCTAAGAGGGAAAAGGCTTGCATTGAAATGCTTCTTAGTAAGAAAGTTGATGGACTAATAATATGCTCTAGTATTTTAGGAAGGGCAGATTTTGATATTATAATCAAACAAAAAGTCCCCTTTGTATTATTAGGGGAATATGTGGAAGATTCAGATATGAATATAGTGTATACGGATTATCTATTAGGAGCATATATGGCGACAAATCACTTAATAAAAGCAGGTTATAAAACAATAGCCCATATATCTGGTCCTATGAACAGAAAAGCCAGTATAGAAAAACTAGAAGGATATAAAAAAGCTTTATTAGAAGTAGGTTACAAATATGATGAAGAATATATAATCGAAGGAAACAATCAAATTGATGGTGGTCACCTTGCACTAAAGAAAGTGTTAAAGAAAAAAGGAAAACCAGATGCTATTTTTGTAGCAAATGACTTAATGGCTCTAGGTGCCATTGAAGCAATAAAAGTATCCGGTTACACTGTACCAAGTGATATTGCAGTAGTAGGATTTGATGATATAGACGTAGCATCTTTAATAGAACCAAAGTTAACTACAGTAACACATCCGGTATATAGAATGGGTTTAACTGCTGCAAGGCTTTTACTAGATAATATTTCAAATGAAGATGAGGATTGTTTTAAACAAAAAATATTTATTCAGCCTATGCTTAAAATTAGAAAATCATGTGGACATGATGATAGAATTGAAGAAATATTTAGTTAAAGGGTGATAATATGAGTCTGTCAGTTGATTTTATGGGTATTAAACTTAAAAATCCTATAATTGTAGCCGCAAGTCCTCTAACTGGAAGTGGCAGTATGATGAGAAAAGCTGTTGAAGCAGGAGCGGGGGCGGTGGTTACTCAAACCATTGCTAATGAAGTAAGACAAAACGTCAGACCTAGAATAGCAGCTAGCTATCTTGGAATGCAGAATATAGAGCTATATAGCAACCTAACATTAGAAGAATGGGAAAGAGAAATTTATTATGCAAAAGAAAAGGATGCAGTAGTTATAGCAAATATATTAGCACATACACCTTCGGAGATGGCTTACATGGCAAGTAAAGTAGAACGCTTTGGTGTAGATGCAATTGAGTTAGGAATTTCCATTCCTCATGGAGAAGGAGTGGAAGTGCTCATAAGTGATATGGAAAGACTCTATAAACTTACAAAGTTAGCTGTAGATTCTGTTAAAATTCCTGTCATGGTGAAGTTTTCTGCTAATGTAAGCAATCTAACAGCTTTAGCCAAAGTTGCAGAAAAAGCTGGAGCATCGGCTATTAGTGGCATAGACACCTTAAGATCTATTCTTGGAGTAGACATAGATAGAGGCAGAGTGCTACTACCGACTTATGGAGGATATTCAGGCGAAGGAATAAGACCAATAGGATTAGCAGCAATTGCTAGCATATCACAAGCTGTAAAAATACCGGTTTCTGGTATTGGAGGCATAAATGATTATAAAAATGTAATTGAATATATAATGCTAGGTGCAAGCACAGTGCAGCTTTGTACTTCATTAATTATGAACGGATATGGTAGAATTGGAGAGATAATAGGAGATTTAGAAAACTGGCTTGAACAAAAAGGTTATTCTTCTTTAAGAGATATTCGAGGGCAAGCACTTACCTCTCTCAAATCATTTGAGGAGATAACAATAGAGCCTTATACCGCAAAGACAAGCGGTACATGTGACGCAGATAATTGCGGAATTTGTATAAAAACATGTATGTATGATGCTATATCATTAAATAATGGTATAATAGTTATAGATGATTCAAAATGTACTGGCTGTGGATTATGCGTTAGCCTATGTAAAAAAAGACTTTTGTTTTTAGATTGGTAGCAAAAATTACTGGGTATCATTATGAAATAAGTGGGGTGATGATGAAGTGTATAGATATTCAGGGATAACAGTGAAAGAACTACTAGCGCTTGAAACTATGAAAGATTCCAGGGTTTTAGCAGGAAAAGATGGTTTAGATAGAAAGATAACAAAGCTTAATGTAATGGAAGTACCAGACATTGTAAACTGGGTAGAGGATGGAGAATTTCTGCTTACAACTGCCTATTCTATAAAAGATAATCTTGCAAAGCTGGATGAGCTTATACCAGAGTTGAATAAAAAGGGATTAGCAGGGTTAGGTATCAAGACTAAAAGATATATAGATAAGATTCCAGATAACACCCTGAATGCAGCTAATAAACTTGGATTTCCATTGATAGAGGTGCCCTTTGAGGCTTCCTATTCAGATATTATAGCAGAAGCTTTGACTGAGATTGTCAATAATCAAACCAATATTCTTTATAGAATAGACAATATTCACAACAAGCTAATAAATGTAATGCTAAATGGCGGTAGCCTAAAGGAAATAGCAAAAGCATTCTATGAAAGCTTTGAAAAAAATTCAATGGCTATAAAAGAATATCTCTTTGAAACAAGTGTAATCCTTTGTGATGATAATAAGAGAAAATATATTGAAAACATTATTGAAGCTGAAAGTTTAAAGAAAGAAAGGCTTAATAATAGATATGATGAAAAGTTTCTTCACTCTAAGCATACAGACATGCTAGGAGAAGAGAAAATAAACAGAATTACCATTCCTATTTTTACAAAAGATAGAGAATACGGTTGTATATATATATGGGAGGATAAAAAACCAATTACTCCAGTTGAATTATCTGTAATAGAAGCATCTACACCTATGATTGCACTAGATCTTTATAAAAAACTTTCTATCTTTGAGATTGAAAGCAAGCATAAGGTTGAATTTTTTGAAGATCTATTTTCAAGTGAAGAAAACAGGCACCAGAAAGCGTTAGAAAGAGCCTCTTATTTTGACTTTGATAGCAGATTAGGCTATTCAGTAATAGTTATTTCAGTAAATAACAATGAAGGATACACACAATATCACCCTGATACAAACAGCTATCTTCAACAAATAAACGTTAGGTTATTAAGTATTATCAATAGAATAAGTAAAAATAGAGGCGAAAAAATCATATATGGAAACAAAAGCAACAGTATAATTATTCTTTTTGGTACTGAAGCAGGATCAAAAGAAGGAAAAATAAAACAAGACATTAACTCATTTTGTAACGAAATATTTAGTTATGCAGAATATGAATATATAAATGATAAGATTTCTATAGGGGTAGGAAGAAACTACAAAAATACCCATGACCTCTGGAAAGGCTATAGGGAAGCTAACAGGGCTGTAGAGTGTCAAAAAAGATCCCATGAAAAGAAAATAACCCATTATGATGATCTAGGCATATTTAGAATTCTTTCATATGAGGAACTACAACCAGAACTCCAACAATTTTATAAAGAAATACTAGAGCCTTTAGTAAAATATGATAATGAAAAAGGAACTGACCTAATAGAGACCTTAAAGAAATATTTTGAATGTGCAGGAAATCTAAAAAAGATATCAGAAGAGATGTACACCCATTATAATACTGTGATTTATAGAATTCAAAGAATAAAAGAAATAACAGGAATTGACTTCGAAGATTATAATGATAGGCTTAACTTCCAAATATCTTTAAAGATATTAGAAATGCAGGAAAATGAAAGATCTAATATTAAATAACAAAGACTTCCCTATAATAATAGGGAAGCCTTTGTATTTTATTAATAACTAAAGAGGTAGTATCAAGTATTACTCATAATATTTTTAATAATGTTTCTATTTTTTGTTAAATAGCAGTAAATAAACTATGAAAAAATTGTGATAAAAATTGTGAAAAACATACAAAGGTTATATTGGGAATTTACAGAACTAGAATATTATAGTAGAATAAAACATGATAAGTAATAATAACAAATTAATTAATAACTAATATTACGATGTAATAAATGTTTTTTTACTTATACCATCTTAACTAAATAGATTTAGTTAATAAGATAGCGTAAATATAATTTCGTGCTAAACATCACTTAAATTCATGAGAGCTTTTTGTAACTATAATCGACCATTCTATTTTTTCTTGCTGTATAAGTATCTTAATTTTATTCATTCATAATTATCTAATAAAAACATTGTCTAAATTCTAATTTTCACAAATCTTATTATAGAATTTTTAAAAACTATACTTATTGTACTCTATCTGGGGACATGCTATAACAGAAAATAACGTTGTAAAATATCTGTTCTTGATTTTAGGGATATTACATATACAAAATGTTATTTGGAACTGATATCCACCTAATAATCAACACAGGTATTCTACATAAAGCTGCAGAAGAAGGTCAATTAGGAGCGGGACTAGTTCATCCGCCATGAAATGTTTGATATATTAAAAGCTTTTGCTTAAGCGTTAGAAGCAGAAGGCAAATTACAAAAAACTAGCAAGAAAACAAAATAGGCTTTGTAATCAAAAACCAAGCCTAAAAAAATAATATCAAATATGAGGAGGAATTTATGATGTTACAAAACTGGAACAATGTTAAAATGTATGACTTAACACAAAATACTAGCC
>CAYYDM010000049.1:0-19358 GCA_964470635.1 uncultured Clostridia bacterium
ACCATCGATTTCCTGATAAAAGCATTCAGGAAATCGGGTTAGGTCATAAAAAAAGGGCATCTATTGCCCTTATTTTCCTTTAACCGATGGTATTGGATCTTCATAAACACCGTCTCGTCTTACTTCAAAGTGACAATGTGGTCCAGTCGATAATCCTGTACTCCCTGCTTTAGCTATAGTATCTCCTTGTTTCACACTATCTCCTGCTTTCACTAATAGTGCAGAGTTATGTCCGTATAACGTTGTGATTTTGCCGCCATGGTCAATGATTACGGCTTTTCCATATCCACCTAATGTACCAGCAAACTGTACTACTCCATTACCTGCTGCTTTTATAGGTGTCCCTGTAGGTGCTGGAATGTCTATACCCGTGTGCATTTTCTTTGTCTTTAATACTGGATGTATTCTGTAACCAAAGGATGAGCTAATTCTAGTGTGACCTGGTACCGGCCACATCATAACACCACCCTCATAGCTTACATTTCTTTGACTCTTCCTGATTTCTGCCTCTAGTGCTTTTGCTTCAGCAAGAAACTCATCCTCTAACTTTTCTAAAGTTTTTTGCTCTTTTTCTAAATCTCTCATCATACCTTCTTTTGCTCTTGACGCCATTTCTAGTTCATTTTTCTTGATCTCAATATTTTTCTTAGCTGCTTCTATAGATCTTTGCTGTGCCTCAAGTGCCACTTTACTCTGTTCAATGGTATCTCTTTGCTCTTTCATATATTTAAGCATGTCCACATCATGATTGGTTATGCTTTTTATCATATCAATTCTTGTCATAAAATCCTTAATATCTTTAGCTCCAAGGATAACTTCTAGATAACCTACAGTCCCATTCTTATACATTACTCTAAGTCTTGAATTTAATGTATCTTTTCTATCCTCTAAGTTATTTTCTGCTTGTACAAGGTTTTGCTTTGTAATTTCAATTTTATCACCTAGACTATTTAATTGCTTTCTTACTTCCTCAAGCTCTCCATTAGTTTTATCCACTTGTTGATCTAATCTAGCTATTTCCTTGGTAGTGGCTTCTATTTTCTTTTTATTCTCTTTTTTATCTTTTTGTACTTGACTTAGTTTTTGATTAGTATTTTTAAGCTTTTTATTGAGATTGTCCACACTAGCATATGCTACCGTACTATTTGCCAGCATAACTATTGCTAGCAAAATATATAAAACCCTCTTCTTCAAAATGTCATCCCCCTTTGCTAAACATTTAAAAACTTTTTAAGTGAAATAATACTTCCTAGCAACCCTATACCTACACCTATAGCAATGAAAATAATAGCTACATCATTAAGCATTACTTGAGGTGGTATCATATAAACGGTAAATAAAACATACAATTTTTCATTTAGTGATGAAACTAAATATCTATAGCCATAAAATACTATTAAGATAGATATTGCCGTACCAATGAGCCCAAGAAGTACCCCTTCTACCATAAAAGGTCCTCTTATGTATCCATTAGTAGCGCCTACATATTTCATGATACCTATTTCTCTTCTTCTTGCAGCTACTGTAATCTTTACAGTATTTGAAATAATGAACACTGAAATAAATACCAGAATTCCGATAATGACTAGACCGCCTATTCTAACAAAATTAGCTACTGACATTAACTTCTCGACTATGTCCTTATAGTATTTAATTTCCTCTATACTCTTAAGGCCTTTTATATGATTTACAACTGAGTCAGCATATTCAATAGCCTCGAGCTGGATAATAAATGAATTTGGTAGGGGATTTTGTTCTAATCCTTCTAGTAAATAGCCTTGTTCTCCCCACTGTTCTTTCATTATTTCAAGTGCTTGTTCTTTTGATTGAAATAATACGGAACTTACTCCATCACAATCATCAATAGCATGTCCAACTTTTTCTATTTCTTCATCTGTTAGCCCATCTTTTAAATATACCTGTATTTCATCAAATTGATTTTTAGTAGTATTAGCAGCTGTATTTATATTCAAAATAAGAATCAAAACTATTCCTAATATAGTCAATGTAGCACCAACAGAACCGATTGAGGCAATACTCATGGTTCTATTTCTCCATACCCCAACAAAGCCTTGTTTAATAATATTAGTAAAAGCCCTAATCTTCATGGTAATACACACCCTTCTGCTCGTCTCTAACTACTTTTCCATCTTCTAATGCTATAACTCTTCTTTTCATCATGTTTACTATTTCCTTGGCGTGTGTTGCCATGACTACAGTTGTTCCTCTTCTATTTATTTCCTTAATCAATTTCATAATTTCCCAAGCAGTATCAGGGTCTAAGTTTCCAGTAGGCTCGTCTGCAATAAGTACAGAAGGATTATTAACTATTGCTCTAGCAATAGCCACTCTTTGATGTTCTCCTCCTGAAAGCTGATTTGGGTAATTGTGAGCTTTATCGCTAAGTCCTACCATACTAAGTATAATAGGCACCTGCCTGCGGATTTCTTTACCTGACGCTCCTACTATTTCCATAGCAAAAGCCACATTTTCATAAACAGTCTTATTGGGTAGAAGTCTAAAATCCTGAAAAACTACTCCTAAGTTTCTACGAATATATGGTATTCTTCTATTTTTAACTTTCGTAATATCAACTTTATTTAGAAAAATTTTTCCTTCTGTAGGCTCTATTTCTTTTAAAAGGAGTTTCATTAAGGTAGATTTGCCTGCTCCACTGGAACCAACTATAAACACAAATTCTCCTTTTTCTATACTAATATTCACATTTTCTAAAGCTTTAGAGCCGTTACCGTATTCTTTACTCACATTTATGTATTTTATCAACTGTATCACTCCCGTCTATTCAGCCCTATTAAATTTCATATTCGACATGTTTTAGGCAATTCCTCTATTTTATTAGAATTTTTTGTAGTCAATTTATACTATTTTGATTAATTTGTATTTATTTTTTGTATATTAGCATAATAAGTTGTAATGTGGGATTATATGATTTGTTTATTTGATATAATTGGAATATTTCAATCATTTTCTGTCTGCTTCTGTACCCTATTAATTATTTTATAGCTTTTTTCATTGTAATTTCCAGAGGTAAAATTCCCCATGTTTGTTTTTTTGCTATTCCATAAGAAAAATAATACTATTATATTGTTATTTCTTGTATAATTAAGCTAATCTATTTAATCAGATTGGAGGATAAGAAATGGACAAAAAATCATTAAGAAATGAAATACTCAATAGAAGAAAATCCTTGTCAAAGGAAAGCCTTGTAGAGAAAAGCTCTGAGATTTCCAAGTTATTATTCTCAACTGATAATTATAAAAATTCAAAATATATAATGTGTTATATTGATTTTAGAAATGAAGTTAAAACTGAGGAAATTATTAAAACAGCTTTAAAGGAAGGTAAAAATATAATCATACCTATAAGTGTTGTGGAAACAAGACAATTAATTTTATCTCAACTTTTCGATTTTGACAAGGAGCTTGAAGCCGGTACATATGGTATTCTTGAGCCTAAAAAAGAATTTATAAGAGAAGTTAACCCAGAGCTAATTGATTTAGTTTTAATGCCTGGTGTAGCCTTTGATAAACGTGGATATAGAATAGGATATGGCGGTGGATATTACGACAGGTTTTTAACTAGAATTGATAAATCTGTTCCAAAAATTGCATTGGCCTTTGACCTTCAAATTGTGCCTCATGTTAGAGAGGGTAGGTATGACGTCCCTGTGGATTACATAATTACTGAAAATGAAATAATAAAGTGTATTTAATCATTACTAATCATTCCCTAGCCCCTTCGTCTCACTCAGGGTGACAAAATAAATGTCACCCTGAGCATTAGCGAAGGTTCTTTTCTATCTTTCTAACTCTTTATTTTTTGCATAACTATCAAGCTTCTGCTGTACTAAATAGCTAACTGTTCCTTCTTCAAAGTTTCCATTTTCATCTCTTTTTCCAGCCCTAACTCCTGTTAATATTTCTATACCTTCATCTATGGTTTTTATTGCATATATTGAAAATTTTCTTTCTTTAACTGCTTCTATTACTTCATCCTTAAGCATTAGATTATCTATATTTTGATATGGTATTATGACACCTTCTTCTCCTGTAAGTCCTTTTAATTTGCATATGTTGAAGTATCCTTCAATCTTTTCATTGACTCCCCCTATTGGCTGTATCATTCCTTTTTGGTTTACTGAACCAGTAACTGCTATTCCCTGGTTGATTGGAAGATTTGAAAGACTAGATAAAAGAGCATATAATTCTGTGCTAGATGCACTATCTCCATCTATGATTCCATAGGATTGTTCAAAGGTTATTCTGGCTGATAATGATAATGGATGCTTAGTAGCAAATTTTTCTCCTAAATATCCGCTTAATATCATAACTCCCTTATCATGACTGCTGCCACTTATATTTACTTCTCTTTCTATATTTATGATTCCTTCCTTTCCTGCATATGTGGTTACTGTTATCTTATTAGGTCTACTAAAGGAGTATTGGCCTGAACCCATAACTGATAATCCATTTATCTCTCCAACCTTATACCCTGAAGTATTTATTAATATGGTTCCTTCTGCTATGAGTTCTTGAAGCTTTTCTTCGTATTTATTATTTCGATATATTTTTTCATCTATAGCCTTATTGACATGCTTTTCTAAAACAATGCTGCTGCCTTCATAGTCAGCCCAAGCGTCTGCCTCATACATTATTTCAACCATTTCATTAAATCTTGTGGTCAGCTTGTTTTGATGCTCTGCTAATCTAGAGCCATGTTCTAGCATTCTTCCTATAGCTTCACTGTGAAATGGTTTTAATCCCTCTTCATTGCAATGATGTGCAATAAATGAAACCAACTTTCTCACATTGTCTTCATTTCTATCCATTTCTATATCAAAATCTGCTCTTATTCTAAATAGTTTTTTGAAATCATCATCATAGACATACAGTAGCTGATAGGTGTAATTATCACCTATAATTATAACTTTCAGATCTAATGGAATTGGCTCTGGTGTTATTGTCTCTGGAAGTATGCTTTCTTTTCCTATGTTTTCAATTCTAGCCTCTTCAGTAATAAGGGCTCTTTTTAAGCCTTCCCATGCTCCAGGACTAGTTAGAATGTCTCTAGCCTGTATTATTAAATACCCGCCATTGGCCTCATGTATGGCTCCAGGTCTTATTCTAGTATGATCAGTTTTTAGCATACCTAGTTCATTTACATGCTCAATTTTTCCCAAAAGATTATAATAGGTTGGATTTGTTTCTTTTATTACAGGTGCTCCTTCTTTGTTACTTTTATCAATAAAAAGGTTTATTTCATATCGAGTGAAAAATTCTTCGTTTTTTTTACCCCTATTTAATAATACTTGAAGCTCATTAGTTTCTTCTTCTTCAATAAATTTGTCTATATTCTCAACAATACTTTGATTTACTTCATTAATATAATTAATAACAGCTTTGTTTTCAATAAATAGACTCTCAATTCGTGTAGAATAAAAGTTTACGACTTCAAAAGCTGTTTCTTCGTTTAGCTTTTTCATTTTAAGCCTAAGTTCTTCCTCTATCTGTCTAATTTTCTTAACTATATCGAATGCTTTAGATATTAATTGTGTAGAATTTTTCCTAATATCTACTATCTCTTCTTCGGATAAATTTTCTATTTCACTTTCCTTCATTGGTCTGCCTTCTATGAGTGGTATGCTTAAAAGTCCTTTTTCTGTCTGCTTGAAAATAAAGTTATATTCCTTTGCCATATGGTTTAATTCGTCTATTATTTCTTCTATTTTTTTCTGATAGTAATGATAAACCTCACTCTTTTTATCTTCATATTCTTTTGAGCTAAATGATTTAGGTATTTCTATTTTTAACTTATCCATAAAGTCTTTCATTTTTTTCTTAAATATAATTCCTCCACCTGGCTTTAGTCTAATTGCTATAGGATTTTCAGGTTTTTTGAAATTATATACATAGCACCAATCATCAGGTGTGTTTCTTGTTTCAGCAAAGCTCTTTGCAATAGAATAAGAGTGGCTATTTCTGCCTGTACCTGGTATTCCCGAAACAAATATATTATATCCCTTTTTCTTAATTGAAAGTCCAAAATTCAATGCCTTTATGCCACGCTCTTGTCCTATTATATCTTTACTCATTTTTATTTGCCTTGTAGTGGCAAAATCAAACTTAGTTAAATCATATTTTCTTTTTAGTCTAGACAATGGTACTTTGTAACTTTCCTGCAATTATCTCACCTCCTGACAATGTCTGCATCTAAAACATGATCTTATAAGGCTTATATCCTAAATATTTTTTAAGAATATGCTATTTAGATTTATTTTCTAAGGTATCTACATTCTATTCTATTAGATGAAAATAATTGCCAAAAAAGGCTGAAAAAAATACTGGAGTTTTCTCCAGTATTTAAGGTTTACTTCATTCCAGCAGCTATTTTAACATTCTTCTGATGTTCTGAATCTACTTTCCCATCTTTATGTCTTGTACTATTTAAAAAATGTATATCGAAATGTCCACTTATGCCATTACCCTTGATATAATCAAAGTTTGTACCTGGACCATAGTCACCACTTCTCCAAGTAGTATAAGCTCCACCAGGTGCATCTTCGTTACCTGCATGAGGCATACTTGCCATGCTAGCAGCTATTTTTCTTCCATTGTATTCGATTATCACTGGTCTTCTAGCCCAGCTTAAAGTTCCTCCCCATATACTTTTCATTATATTAGTGTCATTTAAAGTTAGAGTTTCTGCGTCTATATGGGCAGCTCCTACTGTTCTTTTAACTTTAAAGGATTTTCCTGTGTAAAAATCTGTTACTTTGAATTCAGCATTTAAGGGTAATACATACTGTGCCTCTGTCCACCAGTCAAGAAGTTCTCCGTATTGAGGTCCTGGTGTTGACTTTACTGGTATATTATGCACTGGTATTTTTATGACATCTCCATTATACAATACTTTGTTTATAGAAATATTGTTTGCTTTTGCCATATCTTCCATTGTAACGCCATACTTAATACTTAGCTTCCATAGATCGTCTCCATCTTGTACTACGTGAGTTTTATAGCTTGTATTGTCTGAGACACATGTATTGTCAGGGACATACACCTTATCTCCAATATATAATATGCTATTATAGTTTGCGTTATTTGCTTTAAGTAAGTCTTCTAGGCCTACTCCATACCAATTGCTTATTTTCCAGTATGTATCGCCTGCTTTAACTGTGTGAGTTGCTGCAAGTGCATTTGATGATGTGGCTGCTATAGTTAATGTCAGAGCTCCCATAATTATTTTTTTCTTAAGTTTTTTCATTATGTTTCCTCCTCATTGAATAAAATTAGTACAAAACATAATAGAAATACACGTTCACGGTTTCGGATATGAATAATTCTATAGCTCACTCCAATTAAAAATCCTATAACTTGCAAACTCGCTTCGCTCAAACATGCAAGTTACTTAACGGATTTTTAATTTCCGTTCGCTAAGAATTATTGTCATATCCTGCAAATGTTCACTTAGTATTTCTATTATGTTTTTTGAAATAAATTTAAAAGTAGTTACAAAATAGTTACAATTTATTTAATTCTTCCTTAATTTCTTTTTTCCTTTATGTAATATTTGGCCAAAAAACCAAAATCACCAGCTAAATAGACTGGTGATTTTATTTGACATACTCTACTTCAAGTTTGATTTTGTCAGGCAACTTATCTAGCTCAGCTTTCACAACTACTACTGGATAGGTTATTCTCTGACCTACCATTTCATTTGGTTTTGGGTCCTTGTATTTTGCATGGGCAACAAGATCGTAATTACCATCATTTTTAACTTTTATTAGTTTATCAAGGGTCACTGAGTAGCCCTCTGTCCTTTTTTCTCCTCTTGTAACTATAATATATATTTCATTGTCAACTTTGCACGCTAATGCTCTTTCTTCGTATAGGTATTTTGGAACTAAATCTTGTACTTTTTTTGGTGCTTCACTTAATTCAAGGGTTTTAAATTTCACTTCTTTCTCACCTTCGTTCTTGAGTATTTTGGGAATAAATACTATTCCTAAAATTACTATTACAACTATTGCACAAATTATTATTTTCTTATTCACCCAATCCCCCCCTATTAGAACAACAGTGTGCATACCTATTGCGCTCAATATATATTATTCGTCATCAAGCTTATTTATGAATACTATAAATAAATGATTAATTTTACACTATAAAAAACAAATCAGTGCTAGTTTTAACACCAGCACTGATTTGTTTTTCATAGATTATTTATTTTTAGTTTCCACCTTTATATGGATTCTTTATTTCTCCTTTTTTAAGACGTTCAATAGTTTTATTTACATAATCTTTAGCTTCTTGAGTAGCTTGTTCTCCCCATTGCATGTCAAGTACGCCATCAGCCCAGCCTAAAGATCTTCCTACTGGTTTAAGTTCTCCAGCTACTAGCTGTTCAACTGTAGCTTTAAATAATCCAGGTGTATTGTATGTAACACTTGAAATAACTGTATCTGGTGCTACTTCATTTTGTGGTGAAATATATCCAATAGCTTTAACCCCTTTTTGTTTTGCAGCATCTATTGAGCCCAATCCAACCTGGTTTGCACTACAGAATATAACGTCTGAACCTGCTTCTGCCATAGCAAGGGCTGTTTCTTTACCTTTTTGTATATCTTCCCAAGAGTTAACATATGTCTTTGTAACTTTTATTGAAGGATCATATTCTTGAGCAGCAGCTTCAAATGCGTCTAATGTTCCTGCAATAACTGGGAATGGGAATGAACCTATAGCTCCCATTTGTTTTGTATTAGTATACATAGCAGCTAATGCACCTGCAACATATCCGCCTTCCCACTCTCTTACTCCTATACCACCAACATTTGGTTCCTGTCCTTCTTCGCTGTTTATTACCATATAGAATGTTTTTGGATATTGTGGAGCTACTTTTATAGCAGCGTCATAGAACTGTGTTCCATGAGCAAATACTAAGTCATAACCTTTTTCGCCGTAATCTGTAAATACAGCTTCAAAATCTGCTTGTTGAACGCTTTCTAGATATTCCATTTTAATTCCTAAATCTTTTTCTACTAATTGTAATCCTTCATAAGCTGTAGCATTCCAACCTTGGTCATTTATTGGCCCAGGTAGTACTAATACTATCTTGTATTCTTTCTTTCCATCAGCAGACTTACCTGTATCAGTGGTTTTCGGTGAACATCCTGCAAGCATTGAAATTAAAAGCACAGAAACTAGAAGAAATGCAAAAAATCTTTTCTTATTAAACATTTTTATTCCTCCTTTAATTTAAGTTACTGCTATCTACCTAAATGAATTACAAGCTTAGTCAATATCACCTCCCTAAAGTAATACATATTTAAAAATTTATTTTTCATAGGGTTTTCCTAGAGCTCTCGGTGATACTGTCTTTCCAACAATTCCAGTAACTGCTACTACAGTAAGCAAATATGGGAACATTAATAAAAATTGATATGGTATTGCTACTCCAGCTGTTTGCAGTCTTATTTGAAGTGCATCTGCTACTCCAAATATTAAAGACGCCATCAATATTCCCTTAGGGTTCCATTTTCCAAATATTACAGCTGCAACTGCTATAAATCCTCTTCCTGATATCATATTGTCAACAAACATATTAAATTGTCCTAGTGATAAGAAGCTTCCACCAAGGCCAGCTAGTGCACCACTAATTAGAACACATATTGTTCTTACCTTATTTACAGGTATTCCCACTGTATCCGCTGCCATTGGATGTTCTCCTACTGTTCTTATACTCAGTCCCCAAGAAGTTCTAAAAAGTATAAAGGCTGATACTGGTACAAGTAAAAATGCTATATAAACTAAAATAGTTTGTCTAAAAAATATTTCGCCTAGTATTGGGATGTTTGAAAGAAATGGTATATTGATTGGTTCAAATGCTTTAACGGTTATTGGAGTAGTAGTTATTCCAAATAATGCTCTATAAAAAAAGCTTGTAAGTCCAACAGCTAAAAGATTTATGGCAACTCCACTTACTATCTGATTTATTTTAATCCTTACTGTTATTAATGCAAATAGGGCTCCTATTAATAAGCCGCTTAAAACTGCAACTAAGGCTCCTATCCATTGATTTCCTGAAAAATATGAGCCTACTACTCCTGCAAAAGCTCCTACTAGCATTATTCCTTCTAATCCAATATTAACTACTCCAGACCTCTCTGAGTACATTCCACCTAGAGCTGCGAATAATATTGGTACTGACAACCTAAGAGAAGCTGATAAAAGTGCTATTAGAAATGTTATGTTAAAAATACTATTCATTTATTCCAGCCCCCTTTCCTTGCGCTTAAGCATGATCATAATCTTAGGTTTAAGCATGTTACCTGCTAATACAAGTATGATGATAAGTGCTTGTATTATGCTTACTATATTGGCTGGAACACCAACGCCTCTTTGCATTGCATTGGCACCTGTTTGGAGCATTCCTAGAAGAAGAGCTGATGCAAAAACTCCTAATGGATTTGCATTACCTAATAATGCTGCAGCTATTCCATCAAATCCCACATTTCTTGAAAAGTTATCAAGTAATCTATGATGAATTCCACCTATTTCTGTAAACCCTGCAACTCCTGCTAGAGCTCCGCTTATAGCTAATGAGATAATAATATTTCTTTTGATGTCAATGCCTGAGTACTCTGCTCCATCAGGATTAAATCCTACTGCTCTAAGCCTAAATCCAAATGGAGTTTTCCACAATATAAGGTAAACAACTAATACTAGTAAAGTTGCTACAATAAAACCTATATGTAATCGTGTTTTAGGTATTATATATGGTAGAAAGGCATTTTTCCCTATTAAATCTGTTTGTGGATAAAACCCACTAGCCTCTCTTAAAGGTCTATCTACTACATAACTAACAAGATAAAGTGCCACATAGTTAAACATTATTGTTACTATAATTTCACTAGAGCCAAAAACACCTTTTAATATGCCTGGGATAATCCCCCAAATAGCTCCTGCAATCATAGCTGCTATTAAGCAAAGAGGAATTGTAATAAATGGACTAAGATGCCCTGTTTTTAATCCAACAAATACAGATGCTATTGCTCCAACAAACATCTGCCCCTCTCCTCCTATATTGAAGAGCCCTGTTCTGAAAGCAAATGTAAATGCAAGTCCAGTTAATATAATTGGTGTGGCTTTAACGAAAATTTCCGCAAGATTATAGAAGTTTGAGAAATTTGCAAAGATTAAATATCTATAAGCTTCTAGAGGATTAACTTTAATAAATAACAACAATATACTTCCAAGTAGCAATGCCAGTAATACCGACACTATAGGTACTGCAATAGAAAGAAGCTTATCTCTATTAATAGTTATCTTTGAGGCTTTTTTCTCTAAAGAGTCTTCAACTACCTTATTCACTTTTACATCCCCCTTAATAAACAAATTTAGTTTGTTCTACTGTGACTGCATGGCTTTCTCTTTAGGTATACCTGCCATCATTAAACCTATTGTGCTTTCTTCAAATTCACTTTGATCAATTTCTCCAACTATACTACCCTTATATATTACTGCTATTCTATCAGACAAAAGATTGATTTCTGAAAGCTCTGTGGATATTAATAATACAGCTGTTCCCTGTTCTTTAGCCTTTATAATTTGTTTGTGTATAAACTCTATTGCCCCTATATCTACTCCTCTTGTAGGTTGTACAGCTATTAATAGCTTTGGTTGTTTGTCAACTTCCCTAGCTACAACAATTTTCTGTTGATTCCCGCCTGAAAGCTTTCTAGCTTCAGCATTTTTCCCTGGGGTTTTTATTGAATATTTATTTATCATATTTTTAGCATGATTGTTAATTACATTAAAATCAAAAAATAACTTTTTCCTAAAAGGACTCTTGCAATAATCCTTCAAAATTAAATTTTCGCTGACAGAAAAATCTAATACAAGTCCTCTTTTATGCCTGTCTTCAGGTATATAACCAACATTCATATTGATTATTTCTGCAATAGACTTATTAGTAACATCTTCGCCTCCTAAGAAAACTCTTCCTGAAGTTGAATGACCTAACCCTGCTATTACTTCTGCAAGTTCCTTTTGACCATTGCCATCAACTCCTGCTATGCCTAAGATTTCTCCTGAACAAAGATGTAAGTTTATATTGTTTAGAAGTTTTACTCCCTTATCCCCTTCGAAGGAAACATCATTTAATTCTAAGACCTTTTCTCCTTTGCAGCATATATTATCTTTACATACTGGTGAAAGTTCTCTGCCTATCATAGCTTTTGTTAACTCAAGTTCGTTTGTATCTTTAATATCTATTCTTCCTGTGACTTTCCCATCTCTAAGTACTGTAACTCTGTCACAGACAGCCATTACTTCATTAAGCTTATGGGTAATAAGAATTATGGACATGCCTCCGTCTGCCATTTTTCTTAGTGTAGTAAATAGCTCTTCAGTTTCTTGAGGTGTCAATACTGCTGTAGGCTCATCCATTATGAGAAGTTTAGCTCCTCTATATAGAGCTTTAACAATTTCAACTCTTTGCTGTTCTCCAACTGAAAGATCTGATACTTTTGAGTGAAGAGAGATTTTCATTCCGTATTTGTTAGCGATATCTAATATCTCTTTTTCAAGCTTTTCCTCATCAATTACAAACCCTTTCTCTTTGCCCATGCCCATGATAACGTTTTCCAGAACTGTGTGAACTGGAACCAGCATAAAATGTTGATGAATCATTCCGATACCAACATCTATGGCATCTTTTGAAGAATTTAAATTAAGCTTTTTGCCTTCAAAAAATATATCACCTTTTTCAGGCTTATATAACCCATATAGCACATTCATTAATGTAGATTTACCAGCACCATTTTCACCTAAAAGAGAATGGATTTCTCCCTTTTGCACTTCAAGGTCTACATCTTCATTTGCTGCAAAAGTCCCAAAATATTTTGAAATTGAGACCATCTTTAAAATCGGCTCCATACGCTCCCTCCTATCTTGTTTTTTATATTCTAATATTTTTTACATCCCAATATTTTGGTTTTTCCATAATATTATCCTTTATTGCAAGTTATTCACCAAAATTTTAAAAAAATCCTTTGTGATATTGTTATAAATTATACTTTTTTTAATTGTCTAAAAATTTTGTATTTTTGTAGATTTATTATATTGCGCTTTGTCTATTTTTTAACAATGCAAAATAAAAAATAGAAATATTTAGATGTTTTAAATGTTCTCTAAATATTTCTATTTATCTTTTAAAATATTATTTCATTTGTTTTTTTATTCCATTATCTCCTGCCGATGGCTCTTCTAGCAGCTTTCACTATATTTTCTGATGTTAAGCCGTATTTCTCAAGAAGTTCTTCTCCATTTCCTGATTCACCAAAGGTATCCATAACTCCTACTCTTTCCATAACAGTAGGATAGCTTTCAGCTAGCACTTCTGCTACTGCACTACCTAAACCACCAATAATATTATGCTCTTCTGCAGTTACTATTGCCTTTGTCTCCCTAGCTGCTTCTATTATAATGTCCTTATCTATAGGTTTTATAGTATGAATATTAATTACTCTAGCCTCTAATCCTTCTTTTTTTAGAGCTTCAGCAGCTTCAAGAGCTAGAGCTACCATTATTCCAGTAGCTATTATAGTTACGTCAGAGCCATCTTTTAACTTGATTCCTTTACCTATTTCAAATTTATAATTTGCTTCATCAAATATAACTGGCACTTTACTTCTGCCTAGTCTTATATACATAGGTCCCTTATATTCGGCAGCTTTCATAATTGCGGCTTTTGTTTCTACTCCATCTGCTGGATTTATGACTACCATATTAGGGATAGTTCTCATAATACTAATGTCTTCTAGTGCTTGGTGGGAAGCACCATCTTCTCCAACAGTTAGTCCTGCATGTGTAGCTGCTATTTTCACATTTAGTTTTGGATATGCAACTGAGTTTCTGATGATTTCAAAAGCTCTGCCTGCTACAAACATTGCAAATGAGCTTGCAAAAGGTATTTTTCCAGTAGTAGCTAAACCAGCAGCAGTCCCAATTAGATTTTGCTCTGCTATACCAACATTAATAAATCTTTCTGGGAATTCTTTAGCAAAAACACCTGTTTTTGTTGAGCCAGAAAGGTCAGCATCTAGCACCACTACATCTTTGTTCTGCTTGCCTAATTCTTTTAATGCTTCACCATATGCATCTCTAGTAGCTATCATTGTAGTCATTATTTTTCACCTCCAAGCTCAGCAAAGGCTTTTTGTGCTTGTTCTGCATTTGGTGCAGTGCCATGCCAACTTGCTTGATTTTCCATAAATGAAACACCCTTGCCCTTAATTGTATTAGCTATAATTAAAGTTGGTTTTCCTTTTGTTTTTTTACTATTTTCTAAAGCATCAAAAATTTGCCCAAAATCATGGCCATCAATTTTTAATACATTCCATCCAAAAGCTTCAAATTTCTTATCTATTGGCTCTATATTCATAACATCCTTATTAAAACCATCTATTTGTAGTCCATTATGATCTATGAATACAGTAAGATTATCAAGCTGATAATGAGCAGCCAGCATGGTAGCCTCCCATATAATTCCTTCTTGAATCTCACCATCACCAACTAAAGCATAAACCCTAAAGTCTTTATTATCAAGCTTAGCCGATAATGCCATACCATTAGCTGCTGCAAGTCCTTGCCCAAGCGATCCTGTTGACATGTCTACTCCTGGGATACCTTTCATGTCTGGATGACCTTGTAGCATAGAATCAATTTTTCTAAACTTTGAAAGTTCTTCTTTTGGGAAAAAACCTCTTTCTGAAAGGGTTGCATATAATACAGGAGTTGCATGCCCTTTGGATAATACAAATCTGTCTCTATCTTCCCATTTTGGATTTTTAGGATCTACCCTCATTTCTTTGAAATAAAGTGCTGTCAGTATTTCACATGCTGACAATGACCCACCTGGATGACCTGATTTTGCACCATGAGTCATCTCGATAATTTCTCTTCTAAGTGTATTTGCTACTTTTTTTAAATCTTCCATGTTAACCTCCTATTCTGTTTTTTACTCCATTTCTTTAAAGCCTTCTCCTAATACTTCATGTACATCTGCTATCATGGTGAAAGCTCTTTTATCAACTGAGCTTATTATTCCCTTTACTTTTGCCATTTGTGCTCTATCTACAACACATAATAGAACATCTTTTTCTAGTCCAGAATATAAACCCTTACCTTTTAATATAGTTACTCCCCTATCTAGCTCTTGTAATATTGTTCTCCCGATTTTCTCTGGCTCATTGGATATGATAAAAAAAGCTTTGGCATAGCTGAAGCCTTCAAGGATTATATCAATTACTCTTACTATTATGTATAATGCAATAACTGAATATAAGGGTGTATCTATTCTTTTATTTACAATACCAGCACTGGCAACAACTACTATATCAATTATCATCATATGTGTAGCTGTACTGAGCCCTGGTAAAAATCTATTCAATATTGCGCCAGCTAAATCTGTTCCTCCAGTTGTACCACCTGCCTTAAATACTATACCTAATCCTACTCCAAGTATTACTCCACCGAAAACAGAAGCCAAGAGCAAATCATGTGTAGCATTTGTTGATGGAATAAGCCATAGAAAAAAGGACAATACAAGGGTTCCATATAATGTTTTGGCACCAAAAGATTTACCCAATACCATAACTCCAACTATAAATAATGGTATATTTACTACAAGGTTTGTAGCCCAAACAGTAATAAGCCCATTAGTTATTTTTTGAAGAACTATTCCAAGTCCAGTTACTCCTCCAGGAGCAATAGTGTTAGGCTCTAGGAAAAAATTAATTGCAAATGCCATTATAAAAGTACCTAAAGTAACTCCAATGTATTCAATAATATGACTATACCAATATTTCTTTATCCTTTCCAACTTTTTTCCTCCTTGTGATGCCTATATATTATTCAAGGCTCATCTGCCCCTCTCAGGATGACAATTTACGCATATTATAAAATACTACTTTACAACCTCATCCCTAGAAAAAAGTACAATTAGAACAAATAAGGGTAATATCATTTGTCTTTTTATCCTTTTGGGGTCCTTTAAAAGTCTATATAACCATTCGAGTCCTAATTTTTGATATATTTCTGGTGCTCTTTTTACAGTTCCTGCTAAAATATCTACTGTTCCTCCATTTCCTATGATGACTTTACAGTTTAATTTATTTTTATTTTCATGTATCCATTTTTCCTGTTTAGGTGCACCAAAACCTACAAAAACTATGTCTGGTTTTGATTCATTTATTTCATTAATTACCTGTATTTCTTCATCATGGCCTTTATACCCTGTATGAGTTCCTTTGAAGTATCCATGATGGCTCCCTACAACATTAATGTTAGGATACTCTTTTTTTATGTTTTCTGCAGCTGTATCTGCTATACCAGGCTTTCCGCCCACTAAAAAAATGCTGTATCCATTCTCATTTGCAATTTGAAGCATTTTCATGGACAAATCGAATCCAGTGACCCTTTCCGGAAGAGTTTTTTTCTTTATTTTAGATGCATAAACTAGTCCTATTCCATCCGGAATTACTAATTCTCCATTATTCAGTAGCTCTTTCAGCTCATCATCTTTTCTTGCTTCCATGACAATTTCAGTATTAGGAGTATATATTGTATTAATAGTGTTGCTATTTAAAAAAGATTTTACTCTTTCTTCTGCATCTTTTAATGTAAGCTTATCAATATTTACGCCAAATATGCTTATTTTATCACTCATAATTTCACCTGCTTTTAAGAATCTCAAGGGCCATTTTTACATTATCAAGTGCTTTTTCCCTTAATTCTTCTTTTTTATGAATTAATGATTTCTTGATTTTTTCTTTATTCTTCCATACTTGTTCAATAGATGAACATAATTCTACAAGTTCTATTTTTTCAGCATCACATTTTGCATCTATGTCAAGCATTTCCAACAGCCCATCTATTTTAGGATCATATACAAGTCCTATGACAGGTACTGCCTGTGTAGCAGCATATATTAGTGAGTGAAGCCTCATTGCAATAATTAACTCTAATCCGTTTATTATTCCCATTATATCTTCTACGCCATATTTGTTTTTTATTACATAGCAATTAGGGCTATTAGATTTTTGGGCTATTTCCAAGCTTATTTCTAAATCCTCTGGATAATGCATAGGAATAAGAATAGTATTTACGTCATAACTACTATCTATATATCCAATTGCTTTAGAAATAACATCAATGAGATTGCTTGAATTTCTCCAGTTTCTCACTGATATGCCTATTAAGGGCTTATCAGTAGGTATTCCTTCTTCTTCAAATATCTCATGAATCCTATCTCTACTAGAAGGTTCAAGTGTAAAGACAGGATCAGAAGTCACTACCATTTTGTTATGAACACCTATTTCCTCTAAAGTTTCTTTAGAATTGAAGTCTCTTAAAGTAATAAGGTCTACCTTGTTCAATGCTTTTTTTGTAAGAGTTCTGTTTATTTTCTTGTTTATGGGACCTATTCCATTAGCATATACTACAACAGCTTTTTTGAACATTTTAGCAATATTAATGAGTGAAAGGTAATAAAGTATGGATCTAGTACTAGTAACATCCTGTAACAAGCTTCCTCCTCCACTTATAAGCATGTCAGAAGAACTTATACCTTTAATAACTTGGAATATGTTCAAACGCTTAAAAGCTTTTATCCCATAAACCTCTTCTGTGTTTTTAGGATTATTT
Source organism: uncultured Clostridia bacterium (assembly GCA_964470635.1). Taxonomy (GTDB): domain Bacteria; phylum Bacillota; class Clostridia; order Tissierellales; family Proteiniboraceae; genus Proteiniborus. The sequence continues at coordinate 17,727 of CAYYDM010000049.1, forward strand.
GAAAAAGCGGATATTTCTATTGTACTATCCATTTCCTTTAAATCTTTTACTATTGCTTTTAGTATGGCATCATCACCACTGTTATCAAAGCCATAATAGCCAGATATTATAACCGATTTTCCCATATTTTTGACTCCTTCAATACAGTTTTATAAAACATTAACTTTTATGTTATTCATCTAAAGTGTCTAACCCATTGCACTCTAGGTTAAATCCTACCATTCCAACAGATAATAATATCCAAAACATTATTATAATTTTATTATCAAAGAAAATATATTCCACAAGTCCATGTAGCAATAATCCTACTATAGAAGATAATACTGCTATAGCAATTGTTCTTGCTCTCTTATCAATTCCCTTAACAAAAGTAATTAGATTGCATCTAACGTTGTTAAATATAAATGCTATGAAGCCAATAAATCCAAATACACCAGTTTCAACAAACATTTGAAGATATATGTTATGGGTATGAATAGCCATTATTCCAAGTCTCATATATTGAGGATATATTGCCTTGAAAGCCATTGGTCCCAAGCCCACACCAGTTATCCAAAAATCTCGAATAATATCAAATGCCGCCATCCACAGTGGAAATCTATAGGCAGTAGATGTATCTTGTGTGTTACCTATTGTTGCAATTCTAGTCATAATAACTTCTGGAGAAACGACCAAAAGTGCTATGCCAGCTACCAGATATAAGATTATTAATCTTCTGTCTACAAATAAGGCGAATATTATCATAGCGAGAGCTATTCCAAGCCATCCTCCTCTGGAAAATGTAAGTAAAAGACATAGGAATTGAATTCCTACTGCAAGTAAATGAAATAGCTTATTTGTCTTTTTCTTAGATGTCCACAGAATTCCAAAAGTTAAAGGAATAGTCATTAAAAGATATTCTGCCAAGATATTAGGATTTTCTAATGTGGAATAAACCCTAGTTCTTAAATCTGGATTTAACTCTCTGTCTACCCAACTCTCCTTCACAGTCACACCTATTTTATACTGATATAGTCCATAAAATGATACAAGCAATGAAGCAAATATTATTGCTAATATCAAATAATAAAGTTTCTTTTTTGAATCTATTAAATTTACAACTAAAAAGAGTATTACAAAAGAAACCAAGTACACTATAAGTTTCTCAATACTTTGACTTTTTGTAAAAGAAGTCAAAGCAGAAAATATTAAAGGTATAATAAAGAAAATTGCAGAATATCCAAATGGTATTTTCTTTATTTTAAAGTCTTTATCTACAATAAGCTTTATTACAAATGATAAAGTTGTCAATATAGAAAGTAGTAAAGTATATTTCATTGTTACTAAAGGTAAAGCTAATGCTATTAAATATATCCCAAACTCAGGATATAAAAGAATAATCACAGTGGAAATTAATCCCCCAACTATTATAACAGCACTTCTAAGGGGTAGTAAAAAGAAAGTTAAACCTATGATTATTCCAAGCAATAGGCCTAATACCATCATGCCGTTTTTTCTTTCCGTTATTTCCATAGGCTCCATCTCCTGTCTCTATTTAAACTGTTAACAGTAATAATCAAAAAAATTTCTAAACAAGGTAGCAAATTTGCTTTCTGATAGCATTTTTTCAGTGTCAACCTTGATTAATCCTAG
>CAYYDM010000050.1:0-19200 GCA_964470635.1 uncultured Clostridia bacterium
TTGGGGCATGCGCCCCTGTGAGAGTAGGACGCTGCCAGGCAAAATGAAAAGACAATCCGAGAGGGTTGTCTTTTTTGTCTGAAGTGAAGATTGGAAAGTAGTTTATGATAAAAGTTAAGACAAGATACCTAAGCCAGGCTCACCGCCTGGCTTTTTCCTTAAAATCTGCCGCAGTGTGTCCCCTTCCTGCCCAAGACATCGCAATCACAGCTTCTCGTTCTTCCCAATTAAAAGTAAATGCCAGGTTTCACAACCCATAGATTTGGAGAAAATCATTAGTAGTGAATCGTTGCATCTCCATAAAAATTTGAGTATAATTAATGTCAAATATAGTCAAAGTCAGAGGACGAAGGGGGTGGGAAGATGAGAAACATCTCCGATATTATTGAGAAATATTTAAAGCAAGTGCTAGAAATGAGTGAAGAAGACCTTGTTGAAATAAAGCGAAGTGAAATTGCCGATAAATTTCAATGTGTTCCTTCACAAATCAACTATGTTATTAACACCCGTTTTACGATAGAAAGAGGCTATATAGTCGAAAGCAAGCGGGGAGGCGGGGGCTATATCCGAATTATGAAAGTGCAATCCCATGATTGGGCACATTTGATTGACCAGCTCCTATCGCTTATCCAACACCGAATCAGCCAAACGAGTGCTGAAGATGTCATTATTCGTCTTGTTCAAGAGGAAATCATTTCAAAGCGGGAAGCAAAAATAATGTTAAGCGTTATCGATCGATCAGTACTGTATATTGATCTTCCGCACCGGGATGAGTTAAGAGCAAGAATGCTAAAAGCGATGTTAACCTCTTTAAAATATAAATAAATTGCAGCCGGAAGGTGAGAGTATGATTTGCCAGGAGTGTAATCAAAGGCCTGCCGCACTTCATTTTACCAAAATCATTAATGGCGAAAAGACCGAAGTGCACCTTTGTGAAAAATGTGCCCAGGAAAAGGGCGAGATGTTTATTTTTAATGGAGAGTCGGGCTTTTCCTTTAATAATCTATTAGCCGGTTTATTAAATATAGACCCTTCATTCCAAATGCCAAGTCAAAACCCGTTTCAACAGGAAGAAATTCTGCAGTGCCATAACTGCTCCATGACCTTTCCACAGTTCCTTAAGGTCGGACGCTTTGGTTGTGCCCATTGCTATGAAACCTTTAAGGAACAGCTAAAGCCGGCATTAAGACGCCTTCATAGCGGGAACTGGTCACATAGCGGTAAGATTCCAAAAAGGATTGGCGGAGGTATTTACCTTCGTAAACAATTGGAAGAATTAAAGTCGGCTCTTAGAGATTCGATTACTCACGAAGAATTTGAGAAGGCAGCGGTAATCCGAGATGAAATCCGTGCGCTCGAAAAGAAATTAACTGGAAGCCATGAGGGAGGGGAATAACATGTCGCTTGAGCGTTTTTTTAATCAAGCCATCAGTTCCTGGATGAGTGAGGAAGGACCTGATTCAGATATTGTCCTAAGCTCCCGGATTCGGCTGGCCCGAAACTTTGAGGACTATAAGTTTCCAACAATTTTTTCTCATGAAGAAGCACAAAAAATTATTTTAGAGATGGAAAATATTTTAAAACAGTCAAGTTTCCAGAAGTTTGGGCAGATGGAATTATTGAAAATAGATGAAATGCAGCTTTTGCAAAAAAGGGTATTAGTAGAGAAGCATTTAATTAGCCCTCATCTAGCCGAGGATTCACCATTAGGAGCAGTTTTATTAACCGAAAATGAAGAAGTAAGTATTATGATTAATGAAGAGGATCATATCCGGATTCAATGTTTGTTCCCGGGTTTACAATTGTTACAAGCATTGCATGCTGCCAATGAAATTGATGATTGGCTTGAAGGTAATATCAAATATGCCTTTAATGAAAAACACGGCTTTTTAACAAGTTGTCCTACCAATGTGGGAACAGGTCTGAGAGCATCAGTGATGATGCATCTTCCAGGGCTGATCCTTACTCAGCAAATTAATCGGATTATTCCTGCAATAAATCAATTAGGGCTTGTTGTAAGAGGCATTTACGGTGAGGGCAGTGAGGCGCTGGGCAATATTTTTCAAATCTCCAATCAAATTACGCTTGGAAAATCGGAAGAGGATATTTGCCGCGATTTAATGGGGGTTGTCAGCCAGTTAATTTCACAGGAAAGGTCAGCACGAGAAGCATTACGAAAGACTTCTAACATACAATTAGAAGACAGGGTTTTCCGCTCCTTAGGAGTGTTATCCAATAGCCGAATCATCGAATCAAAAGAAGCGGCAAGATGTTTATCGGATGTCCGCTTAGGCATTGATATGGGCTACATCGAACACATGCCAAAAACGATTCTTAATGAATTAATGATTTTAACCCAGCCAAGTTTTCTGCAGCAATTTGCCGGCGGACCGTTAAGACCACATGAAAGAGATATCAGACGGGCTGCCTTAATAAGGGAACGATTAAATCTGGAAAAAGAAAAATAGGTGAGGAGTGAGAGTTATGATGTTCGGCCGTTTTACTGAAAGAGCACAAAAGGTGCTGGCATTAGCGCAGGAGGAGGCCATCCGCCTGGGGCATAATAACATTGGAACTGAGCATATTTTATTAGGGTTAATCCGTGAAGGAGAAGGAATCGCTGCAAAAGCACTTTATGGGCTTGGTTTAGGTTCTGAAAAAATCCAAAAAGAAGTGGAAAACCTAATTGGCAAAGGACAAGAGACATCACAAACCATTCACTATACACCAAGAGCAAAAAAAGTCATTGAGTTATCGATGGATGAAGCGCGTAAATTAGGACATTCCTATGTGGGCACAGAACATATTCTCCTTGGGTTAATTCGTGAAGGGGAAGGGGTTGCGGCCCGTGTACTTAATAACCTCGGTGTCAGCTTAAATAAAGCGCGCCAGCAGGTTCTTCAATTGCTGGGAAGCAATGAATCTGGCGGTCATCAGGGCGGTACCTCTGCGAGTGCCAACACGCCGACACTTGACAGCCTTGCCCGAGACTTAACAGCTATTGCAAGGGAAGGCAGCCTTGACCCTGTTATTGGCCGTGCTAAAGAAATTCAGCGGGTTATTGAAGTTTTAAGCCGCCGGACAAAAAACAATCCTGTCTTAATTGGGGAACCCGGGGTTGGAAAAACAGCGATTGCTGAAGGGCTTGCCCAGCAAATTGTCAATAATGAAGTGCCGGAGATTCTTCGCGATAAGCGAGTGATGACTCTTGATATGGGAACGGTTGTTGCCGGTACAAAATACCGCGGTGAATTTGAAGACCGCCTCAAAAAAGTGATGGATGAAATCCGCCAGGCGGGAAATATTATTCTATTCATCGATGAATTGCATACATTAATTGGAGCTGGGGGAGCAGAAGGGGCAATTGATGCCTCCAATATTTTAAAACCATCCCTTGCCCGCGGGGAACTGCAATGTATCGGGGCAACAACCCTTGATGAATACCGAAAATATATTGAAAAAGATGCAGCGCTAGAACGCCGGTTCCAGCCAATCCGTGTCGATGAACCGACAACGGACGAATCGATTCAAATTTTAGAAGGCTTGCGCGACCGCTATGAAGCCCATCACCGTGTTTCGATTACGGATGAGGCCATTGAAGCAGCCGTAAAGCTTTCCGACCGTTATATTTCTGACCGGTTCCTGCCTGATAAAGCGATTGACTTAATTGATGAAGCGGGCTCGAAGGTACGCCTTCGCTCCTATACAACACCGCCTAATTTAAAGGAATTAGAAGTGAAGCTTGAAGAAGTGCGCAAAGAGAAGGACGCAGCTGTCCAGAGTCAGGAATTTGAAAAAGCAGCCTCCTTAAGGGATACAGAACAGCGTCTTCGTGAACAGCTCGAGGAAACCAAGAAGTCTTGGAAAGCAAAGCAAGGGAAAGAAAATAATGAAGTAACAGTCGAGGATATTGCCAATGTCGTTTCAAGCTGGACCGGGGTACCTGTATCGAAATTACAGCAGACGGAAACAGCCAAACTTTTGAATCTCGAAGAAATTTTACATTCCCGTGTTATTGGTCAGGAAGAAGCAGTTAAGGCCGTCTCCAAAGCGGTCCGCAGGGCACGGGCTGGGCTAAAGGATCCGAAACGTCCTATCGGTTCGTTTGTGTTCCTTGGACCAACCGGCGTTGGTAAAACGGAGCTGGCCAGAGCTTTAGCGGAAGCAATGTTTGGTGATGAGGATGCGATGATCCGTATCGATATGTCGGAATATATGGAGAAGCATTCTACATCCCGTCTTGTCGGTTCACCTCCAGGATATGTGGGTTATGAAGAAGGCGGTCAATTAACGGAAAAAGTCCGCAGAAAACCATATTCCGTTATCCTGCTGGATGAAATCGAAAAGGCACATCCGGATGTCTTCAATATCCTTTTACAGGTTCTAGAAGACGGCCGTTTGACGGATTCGAAAGGCAGAACTGTTGATTTCCGTAATACGGTTTTAATTATGACATCCAATGTCGGGGCTGAGTCGTTAAAACGCAACAAATATGTAGGCTTTAATATTCAAGATACAAGTGAACAGGAATATAAAGATATGAAGAGCAAGGTGATGGAGGAACTGAAAAAAGCCTTCCGCCCAGAATTCTTGAACCGGATTGATGAAATTATCGTCTTCCATGCCCTGGAGAAAAAACATCTCGAAGAAATTGTTACACTGCTATCGGATCAGTTAATTAATCGTCTGAAGGAACAAAATATATCGATTGAGTTAACGCCGGCAGCAAAAGGAAAAATCTCCGAGGAAGGTTATGACCCTGAGTACGGGGCAAGACCGCTTAGAAGAGCTATTCAAAAGCATATTGAGGATCGACTCTCAGAAGAACTGCTGAAGGGTACATTACAAACTGGACAGCATGCTATTATTGATGTAAATAAGGGTGAATTCGTTGTCAGAACAGCAGAGCAAACGAGCTTAACTAAATAGACTGATTGAGATTAGGTAAGTCACTCAGTAACATCGAGCTGAGGTACACGTGAATAAAGCTGCATCGTGTACCTCTTTTTTATGCAGCTCTGTTAAACGATGTTGTTGATGGATGGCGGGAATCGGCGAGACTCCTGCGGGAAAACGAGCGAAGCAAGACCCCGCAGTGAGGAGCGACTCAAGGGGGCTTGCCCGTTCGACTGGAGAAAGGGAACTGATTTCCTCCATTTTTAAAAGTAAAAATTAACAGAGCTTTATGTAAATAAAAGAAAGGAAATATTCTATGGTCAAGCGAAAAACGAAGTTTATCTGTCAGGAATGCGGCTATGAATCTCCTAAATGGATGGGGAAATGTCCGGGGTGCGGCGAGTGGAATAAGATGACGGAAGAGGTAGAGGTAACAGGAAACACAAGAAGAGGAGCGTTTGCCCATTCACAGGGAGGAGCAGCCCTTGCTTCAAAGCCGACCCCGATTACCTCGATAGAAATGGTCAGTGAGCCAAGGATTTTAACTGATTTAAAGGAATTAAACCGGGTGCTCGGCGGCGGTGTAGTGAAAGGATCACTTGTATTAATCGGCGGTGATCCGGGAATTGGAAAGTCCACCCTTCTTTTGCAGGTTTCATCACAGTTGGCACATAAAGGCAATCAGGTTTTATACATATCGGGTGAGGAGTCATTGCGGCAAACAAAGCTTCGGGCGGAACGGTTAGGAATTTCTTCAGAAAATCTGCTTGTTTATGCGGAAACAAATCTTGGTGAAATAAATCGGACGATTGACAGTACAAATCCAAGCTTTGTCATCATTGATTCCATACAAACAGTTTACCACCCAGAGGTGACATCAGCCCCCGGCAGCGTCTCACAGGTTCGTGAATGTACATCAGAATTAATGAGAATCGGCAAGACAAAGGGAATTGCTGTTTTTATTGTCGGACATGTCACAAAGGAAGGCTCAATAGCAGGTCCAAGACTTTTAGAGCATATGGTAGATACGGTCCTATATTTTGAAGGGGAAAGGCACCATACATACCGGATTTTAAGAGCCGTGAAAAATAGATTTGGATCGACAAATGAGATGGGGATTTTTGAAATGAAGGAATTCGGCCTGGAAGAAGTGGCGAATCCTTCCGAAATTTTTCTCGAGGAACGGTCACGGGGGGCAGCAGGTTCGACCGTGGTAGCTTCAATGGAAGGGACCCGTCCTGTTTTGGTGGAAATTCAAGCGTTAATATCGCCGACAAGTTTTGGGAACCCGCGAAGAATGGCAACAGGGATTGATTACAACCGAGTTCCTCTGTTAATGGCCGTTTTGGAAAAACGGGCCGGGATGCTTTTGCAAAATCAGGATGCCTATGTAAAGGTTGCTGGCGGCGTTAAACTTGATGAACCGGCTATTGATTTAGCGGTTGCCGTCAGCATTGCCTCAAGCTTTCGCGATAAACCGACGCGGCCGACGGATTGCATTATTGGAGAGGTTGGCTTAACAGGAGAAGTAAGAAGGGTGTCAAGGATTGAACAGCGCGTGCAGGAAGCGGTAAAATTAGGATTTGAGCGGGTTATCCTCCCAGCCAATAATTTAAGCGGCTGGAATGGACCTGCGGGGATTGAACTGGTTGGTGTTTCGTCTATAAATGAAGCACTCAAAGCTGCATTAGGGGGGTAGCCGATGGAGCAAAAAAAAGTGGGTGAACAACAGTCTGTAAGTGACGTTTTACAGCTGATTGCACCGGGTACACCGCTGCGTGAAGGAATCGATAATGTTCTTCGGGCAAATACCGGAGGGCTCATTGTGATTGGGTATAATGAAAAGGTGAAAAGTATTGTCGATGGCGGTTTTGAAATCAACTGTCCTTTTTCGCCCAGTTTTTTATATGAATTGGCGAAAATGGATGGTGCAATTATTTTGAATGAAACGGGAAATAAAATATTGTTCGCCAATGCCCAGCTTGCTCCGGATTCTGAAATTGCTTCTACCGAAACCGGGATGCGTCACCGAACGGCTGAAAGAGTGGCGAAACAAACGAAAGCATTGGTGGTAGCCATTTCGCAAAGAAGAAATGTAATTACCTTATACCAAGGGAATTTTCGCTATGCCCTAAAAGACATTGCCGTTATCTTAACAAAGGCGAATCAAGCGATTCAAACGCTGGAAAAATATAAGGTGGTCCTGGAACAAAGCATTACCAATTTGAGCATTCTAGAGTTCGAGGAATCCGTTACATATAATGACTTTTTGCTTGTTCTGCATCGTTTTGAAATGGTGTTAAAAATTAAAAATGAGCTATTAACGCTGCTGTATGAGCTGGGGACAGAAGGCAGGCTTATTCGTCTGCAAATGAATGAAATATTAACCGATTTAGAGAATGAAATGATGCTGATTATGAAGGATTATGCCTTTGAACGAGAAGTAAAGGCACGGGAAGTTCTGCAAAAAATGCAGGTATTAGCCAATAATGGCACAATTGAGGATATGGTTTTATTAAAGCTGATGGGCTATTTGGGTTATGTTCATCTCGATGAGAATAAGAACCCGCGCGGCTATCGAATCTTAAATAAAATTCCAAGGCTCCCTGCCATCATTATCGAAAACCTTATCAGCTGTTTTTCCGAACTTTCAAGAATCCTTACGGCCACGGTGGAAGAACTCGATGAAGTCGAAGGAATCGGGGAAGTCCGGGCGAAAAAAATTAAAGAAGGCTTTAAATTGATTAAAGAGCGGCTTTATACTGATCGCCTCCTCTAAATAGAATACATTTGGCCAAAATAGGTAATTTCCAATTATTTGACATCATTTTTTTCCAATGGTACCCTATGGGAAGTAAACTTTTATCATATTAAATATATTTCAAGAGGTTTACAATTTGGAAAAATAATAAGCAAATCAAGGTTTCAATTTTACGAATATGTTTATAATTAATTTAGAGGAGGTGAAGGAATGTTAAAACGAATTGTGCAAGCATGTTTTCTAATCATGGGCGGAACACTTGGAATATTGCTGTTGCCGGGATTGTTCCATATGCTTCATCTAAATGACACTCCCCTGATTCAAAGTCCTTTTGTCACAGCTATTTTAGGTGCTATCATTTTTTATCTTATAACCTTTTGGGCAGTAGAATATGTGTTTAATTTTATTAAATGGGCGGAAGATTCCTTAGTGAAAATTCCTGTTACAGATGTAATTTTTGGCAGCGTAGGCCTTATCTTTGGTTTATTGGTCGCCTTTTTAATCGGATTCGCGTTAAATGCCGTTAAAGTACCGATTTTAAATGCCGTTGCCCCGATTTTACTGACATTATTGTTTGGTTATTTAGGTTTTCAAGTAGGATTCAAGAAAAGGGATGAGCTGCTCGGGCTTTTTGGTAGGGGCAGCACGAAGAAGAAGACCAGCGAAGAGGAAAATGAGAAGGCAGCGGGTCAGACTCTGAAAATATTAGATACAAGCGTCATTATTGATGGACGTGTTGCAGATATTTGCCAGACGGGATTTTTAGAAGGAACGATTGTTATTCCGCAGTTTGTTCTTGCTGAATTGCAGCATATTGCTGATTCCTCCGATGTGTTGAAAAGAAACCGCGGCAGACGGGGGCTGGATATTTTAAACCGAATTCAAAAAGAGCTCTCCATCAAAGTGGAAATTTACGAAGGTGATTTTGAAGACATAAGTGAAGTGGATTCAAAGCTGGTAAAGCTCGCTAAAATAACAAACGGCATTCTCGTAACTAATGATTTTAATCTGAATAAAGTATGCGAATTACAGAATGTATCTGTCCTAAATATTAATGATTTAGCCAATGCTGTGAAGCCTGTCGTGCTTCCGGGCGAGGAATTAACCGTTCAGGTGATTAAGGATGGGAAAGAGTATCACCAGGGTGTTGCTTATTTAGATGATGGTACAATGATTGTAGTCGAAGAAGGCAGAGAATATATCGGAAAAAGAATTGAGGTTCTTGTCACGAGTGTTTTGCAGACATCTGCCGGCAGAATGATCTTTGCCAAACCAAAACTACTAGAAAAAGCGTTATAGATAGAAGAGTGGGGTTTTCATATGACTTATCAAGTCATCCTTCCTGCAGCAGGACAGGGTAAACGAATGGGAGCAGGGAAAAATAAACTATTGCTTGAGCTTCAGGGAATACCGGTGTTCATCCATACATTAAGAGTGTTCGAAGAGGATGAAGCCTGTGAGGGCATGATTTTAGCGATTCATCCTCAGGACCAGACAGAATTTACGTCATTATTAAAAAAATATGATATTAAAAAGGTAATTGATTTAGTACCTGGCGGAGACGAACGGCAATACAGCATTTTTAATGCCTTAAAAACAGTTAAATCCGATGCAATCATCCTCGTTCACGATGCGGCAAGGCCTTTTATTCGAAAAGAATATATCCAGAGGTTAGTGGAAAAGGCCGAAGAAACCGGTGCTGCTATCATTGGCGTACCGGCCAAAGACACGATGAAATTGGTACAAGACGGTGCAGTAGTTAAGACTGTCGAACGTTCCAGCTTGTGGGCGGTTCAAACCCCACAAGCTTTTCGCGTTTCACTGCTCCGGAATGCTTATGAACAGGCGGAGCGGGATCAATATCTCGGTACAGACGACGCCAGTTTGGTGGAGCGTATCAATCACTCTGTTGCCATGGTTGAGGGGGAATACGATAATATTAAACTGACAACACCAGAAGATTTATTTTTTGCAGAAGCGATACTAGAAAAGCGGAGGCGCAGCCAGATAGGCTTATGACCCCGAGACCATAGGCGCTGCAGCTGGACAGTCATCGAAGTTCAATGAATTGTATTTAGCATAATGAAAAAGGGGTTTTTAACTATGTTTCGAATTGGACAGGGTTTTGATGTTCATCAATTAACAGAAGGGCGGCCGCTGATTATTGGCGGTATTACGATTCCTTATGAAAAAGGCCTGTTAGGTCATTCCGATGCGGATGTATTATTACATACAGTGGCCGATGCCTGCCTTGGGGCGATTGGTGAGGGGGATATCGGCAGACATTTCCCTGATACCGACCCGAATTTTAAAGATGCCGACTCCGCGAAGCTGATGGAGCATGTCTGGCAGCTTGTAAAAGAAAAGGGCTACGAGCTCGTCAATGCAGATTGCGCGATCATTGCGCAAAAGCCAAAGATGGCTCCCTATATTGAGCAGATGCGGGTGCGGATTGCAGAATTGCTTGAAGCATCTGCCGAGCAAATTAATGTGAAGGCGACAACCACGGAAAAACTCGGTTTCACCGGCAGAGGAGAAGGAATCGCCGCACAGGCAGTAGTTTTATTAAAAAAGATTAATTAGTTTTTATTGATGTGATAAAATAGTCAGTTGAAACCATCAAAATTAATCATGGAGGCATAATAGCAATGTCAAACGAAGTTCGTGTAAGGTATGCACCAAGTCCGACTGGACATTTACATATTGGAAATGCCCGTACAGCCTTGTTTAATTATTTATTTGCCCGCAATAACGGCGGAAAATTTATAATCCGGATTGAGGATACCGATAAGAAGCGGAATATTGCCGGCGGAGAAGAAAGCCAATTGAAATATTTAAAATGGCTCGGCATGGATTGGGATGAAAGCGTCGATGCCGGAGGAGATTACGGCCCATACCGGCAATCGGAGCGCAATGATATTTATGAAACGTATTACCAGCAATTATTAGAAGAGGGTAAAGCCTATAAATGCTATTGCACCGAGGAAGAACTCGAAATAGAGCGGGAAGCCCAGACAGAAAGAGGCGAGACCCCGCAGTATTCCGGGAAATGCCGTCATTTGACACAGGAAGAACGCGCGCATTTAGAGGCAGAAGGCCGCAAGCCGAGCATCCGTATCGCTGTACCGGAGGGTCATACTTATACCTTCGATGATATGGTTAAAGGCACCGTTTCCTTTGAATCGGAAGGGATGGGCGACTGGGTCATCATTAAAAAGGATGGCACGCCTACCTATAATTTTGCGGTGGCAGTTGACGATTATTTAATGGAAATCTCTCACGTACTCCGCGGCGATGATCATATTTCCAATACGCCGAAGCAGCTTATGGTGTATGAAGCATTAGGCTGGGCACCGCCAATATTCGGGCATATGACACTGATTGTCAATGAAAGCCGAAAAAAATTAAGTAAGCGCGATGAATCGATTATTCAGTTTATTGAACAATACGAGGAATTGGGTTATTTACCGGAGGCATTGTTTAACTTCATTACCCTCCTTGGCTGGTCGCCGGCAGGTGAAGAGGAGATTTACTCCAGAGATGAATTCATTGACATTTTCGATGCCAGCCGCTTGTCCAAATCACCAGCTCTATTTGATAAGCAAAAACTGATGTGGATGAATAATCAATATATGAAAAAGGTTGAACTTGACCGGGTTGTAGAATTGGCTCTGCCGCATCTTATTAAGGCCGGCCGCATGAGTGAAAATCTCACTGATGACGAAAGACAGCTGGCTCGCAGCTTAGTATCTCTTCTTCAGGAAAAAATGAGCTATGGAGCAGAAATCGTCGAGCTTTCGGATATGTTTTTTAAAGAGGAAGCAGAATACGAAGAAGATGCAAAGGAAATCCTTGCGGGAGAACAGGTACCTGTTGTGTTAAAGGCATTTTCCGAGGAGCTGGATCAGCTCGAAACCTTCCAGGCGGAGGGAATTAAGGCGGCGATGAAGGCGGTACAAAAATCCACTGGGCAAAAAGGGAAGAATTTGTTTATGCCGATTCGTGCCGCTGTCACGGGGCAGACACATGGCCCTGATCTGCCGCAGGCAATTGAACTTTTAGGAAAATCAAAGGTTCAAAAAAGAATTCAAAAAATTATTGGTTAACTTTTAGCGTGAAATGTAATATAGTAAAGAAAAGCGGAAGTGCACTAGACGCTAGTCACTGAAGCTGGACAGTTTTAAAAGACTGTGTATAAAATTTTATATGCTAAAATGTTGAAGAGGACAAGTAAAAAAATGATGCTTTTTAGAGAGAACCATCACCGGCTGAAAGTGGTTCAGGCCCCTCATTTTTTGAAATGCCCCTCTGAGTCCCATTTCGAAAACGGCAGCTAGACATGAGTAGAATTGGGCGGAATTTATCCGTTAACAAGCTAAGTGAGACTTTCAGTCACGATGTACGTGAGCTTTTGGTCTAATCAGAGTGGAACCACGCGATTAAGCGTCTCTGTCGTTTATGACAGAGGCGCTTTTTATATAGTCCGGAAAAGGCGCAAAGGCGCTTACGCTTTTAAATTAAGGGGGGAGTGGCAATGTTTAAGAGGATGAAGGAGGACGTGGAGGTTGTTTTTGAGCAGGACCCGGCCGCACGAAGTTATTTAGAAGTTATTTTAACCTATTCTGGCTTGCATGCGATTTGGGCACATCGAATTGCACATGCGCTTTTTAAACGGAAATTATTTTTTCTTGCCCGAGTCGTTTCACAGGGAAGCCGCTTTTTTACGGGAATTGAAATTCACCCGGGGGCTAAAATCGGCAGAAGATTTTTTATCGACCATGGTATGGGCGTTGTCATTGGGGAAACCTGTGAGATAGGCGACAATGTAACGGTTTTTCAGGGGGTCACCCTTGGCGGAACTGGTAAAGAAAAAGGAAAGAGGCATCCTACCATTAAGGATAATGCACTTATTGCCACCGGCGCAAAAGTGCTCGGGTCGATTACAATCGGGGAAAATTCGAAAATAGGTGCCGGTTCTGTCGTTTTAAAAGAAGTCCCGCCCAATTCAACCGTAGTGGGGGTCCCAGGCAGAGTCGTCATTCAGGATGGCAGGCGGATCAAGAAGGATTTCAACCATTGCGATCTTCCAGATCCAGTTTCTGACCGCTTGCGTGAAATGCAGGATGAACTCGGCCAGCTAAGACAGGAGTTAGACAAAATGAAAGAAGAAAGGACGAAAATCAATGAGCATTCAACTCTATAATACACTCACCCGCAAAAAAGAAACCTTCGTACCGCTGGAAGAAGGGAAAGTCAAAATGTATGTTTGCGGTCCTACTGTCTATAATTATATTCATATCGGTAATGCCCGTCCGGCCATTGTCTTTGACACCGTCCGAAGGTATTTTGCCTATCGCGGTTATTCAGTGGAATATGTCTCTAACTTTACCGATGTCGATGATAAATTAATCCGGGCTGCCAATCAGTTAGGGGAGGACGTTCCGACGATTGCCAACCGTTTTATTGAAGCATACTTTGAAGATGTTGCGGCACTAGGCTGCCAAAAGGCAGATATCCACCCAAGGGTTATGGAAAACATGGATATTATCATTGATTTTATCAGCCAACTAGTTGGAAAAGGCTATGCCTATGAGTCTGAAGGAGATGTTTATTTCCGGACGAGGAAATTTGAAAACTACGGCAAGCTTTCCCATCAATCAATCGATGACCTGCAGGTTGGAGCAAGGATTGAAGTGGGCGATAAAAAGGAGGATGATTTGGATTTTGCTCTTTGGAAAGCGGCAAAAGAAGGAGAAATCTTCTGGGAAAGCCCTTGGGGACTTGGCAGACCTGGCTGGCATATTGAATGCTCGGCGATGGCGAAGAAATACCTCGGTGATACTATCGATATTCATGCAGGGGGACAAGATTTAACCTTCCCGCATCATGAAAATGAAATTGCCCAGTCTGAAGCCCTTTCCGGCAAGCTGTTCTCACGCTACTGGATGCATAACGGCTACATCAATATTGATAATGAAAAAATGTCAAAATCACTCGGCAACTTTGTCCTTGTTCATGACATTATTAAAAAGCATAATCCGCAAGTGTTGCGATTCTTTATGCTTTCCGTTCATTACCGCAATCCGATTAATTACAGCGAGGAGTTATTAGAAAGCACAAAGGCTGCCTTTGAACGCTTGATGACCTCTTATCAAAACTTGAAACACCGCCGTGAAGCCAGCGCTAATTTAACAGACAATAACGAAGAGTGGTTTGAAAAAATTGCCGCACTAAAAGCACAATTTATCGAGGCAATGGATGATGATTTTAACTCAGCTCTAGCTATTTCCGTTTTATTCGAACTGTCAAAATCGGCGAACTATTATCTATTAGAGAAAAATACTGCGGTTGATGTGATTGATGCTTTTACAAAGCAGTTTGAAGAATTATTTCAGGTGTTAGGGCTTACGCTTGAAAAAGAAGAAATGCTGGATGAAGAAATTGATGCATTAATCGAAAAGCGGAATCAGGCACGCAGGGACCGCAACTTCCAATTATCCGATCAAATTCGCGATCAGCTGAAGGACATGAATATTATTTTAGAAGACACACCGCAGGGTACAAGATGGAAAAGGGGCTAATTCATGCTGGAATACGAAAATACAATCGATGCCAAACAATTGAATAGCCTTGCCCTCGCTTATATGGGTGACGCGATATTCGAAACGTATGTAAGGCGTCATCTGTTGTTCGCGGGACAAGTACGGCCGCACCAGCTGCACCGGGCCGGCACCAAATATGTATCCGCCAAGGCCCAGTGTCAAATTCTCTTTCACATGATGGATGATGAACGCTTAACAGATGAGGAATTGACGGTGGTCATGCGCGGAAGAAATGCGAAATCCGGGACCGTTCCGAAAAATACCGATGTACAGACCTACCGTTACAGTACGGCGTTTGAGGCCTTAATGGGATATTTATTTTTAACAGATAAAAAAGAGCGTTTGGAAGAACTTGTACAGCAGGCATTTCGCTATGTTGAAAAAGGAAAGGAGGAGCAAAAATAATGAACCAAGAATACATCATCGGGAAAAATCCGGTTACAGAAGCTCTAAAGTCAGGCAGGGAAATTAATAAAATCTTGATTGCTGAAGGCTCGCAGCGTGGTGTGATGCAGCAAATCACCCAGCTCGCGAAAGAAGCCAAGGTGCTTGTACAATTTGTGCCGAAGAAAAAAATTGATCAAATAACGGATGGCAATCATCAAGGTGTCCTTGCCTATGTGGCGGCATATGAGTATGCGGAGCTTGATGATTTGTTTTCTGCAGCTGAAAGGAAAAGTGAACCACCTTTCTTTTTACTGCTGGATGAAATAGAAGATCCGCATAACCTGGGATCCATCATGAGGACAGCTGATGCTGTTGGGGCCCATGGGATTATTATTCCGAAGCGAAGAGCTGTGGGATTGACGGCTACCGTTGCGAAGGCCTCTACTGGTGCGATTGAGTATGTTCCGGTTGTTCGTGTAACTAACATGGCAAGGACGATTGATGACTTGAAGGAACGCGGCGTTTGGATTGCAGGGACTGATGCGCTGGGTAAGGATGATTACCGCAGGCTTGACGGGACAATGCCGCTCGGTTTAGTCATTGGCAGTGAAGGTAAAGGTATGGGCCGGCTCATACGGGATAAATGTGATTTCCTTATTCATTTGCCGATGGCCGGGAAAGTGACATCTTTAAATGCGTCAGTTGCTGCCGCTCTCTTAATGTATGAGGTCTATCGGAAACGGCACAGTCTTGAGGGATAGCCTATGGACATCCTGCTTGTTGATGGATATAACATTATTGGAACCTGGCCTGAACTTAAAGCATTGAGGGATCGTGACCTGTCAGCAGCAAGGGATCGATTAATTGAGAGAATGGCAGAATATCAAGCAATGTCCGGTTATCGTGTGATCGTGATCTTTGATGCCCATTTTGTACAGGGAACAGCGAAAAAATATAAAAATCATAAGGTGGAAGTGATTTTTACAAAGGAAAACGAAACAGCGGATGAACTGATAGAGAAGATGGCAATCCTTTTAAATAACCGAAAAACACAAATCCATGTAGCAACCTCCGATTTCACCGAACAGTGGCAGATTTTTGGAGAAGGGGCCTTGTTAAATTCTGTCCGGTTGGTGCTCTATGTTATGAATTCATTTGAAAATGGCATTGAAAATTGTGTAAAGAAAATTAAAGAGAAAAAACCCTTTTCCAAAATATCGATCAGCGATGAAATGGCAGAAATTTTTGAAAAATGGCGCCGAGGTGAGAAATGAATCCTCGACTTCAAAAATTTTCTAATGTATAATAATACTATCTATGCATGTTCGGTGGAGGGGATCTACGTTGAGTACGGACTTCGTGACAAAGGTCAATGAGCAATTTTTCGTAATGGAAGACGAGGAAATTGTCGACTTGGTACACCAAGGTGACAGCGAAGCATTGGATTATTTAATCCATAAGTATCGTAATTTTGTGCGTGCGAAAGCAAGATCCTATTTTTTAATCGGAGCAGACAAAGAAGATATTGTCCAGGAGGGAATGATTGGCCTTTATAAGGCAATTCGTGACTTTCGAGAGGACAAGCTTACCTCCTTCAAAGCATTTGCCGAGCTATGCATAACCCGCCAAATCATCACAGCGATTAAAACTGCAACACGGCAGAAGCATATTCCGTTAAATTCCTACGTTTCCTTGGATAAGCCTATTTTTGATGAGGAATCTGACCGTACCTTAATGGACGTTCTGTCAGGTGCAAAGGTGCTTGATCCGGAGGAATTAATAATTAACCAAGAAGAGTTTGACCATATAGAAGATAAAATGACAGAATTATTAAGTGATTTAGAAAGAAAGGTATTAGCCCTTTATTTAGACGGGCAATCGTATCAGGAGATTTCTGAGGAACTGAACCGTCATGTAAAATCGATTGATAATGCACTGCAACGCGTGAAACGAAAGCTGGAGCGCTATTTGGAAATTCGAGAATTTTCACTGTGATTTGACAAAACTCTCAAAATTATGTCATTTATATGAATCCATTTCTAAGGGTTATTGACATTAATTAGGGGTCATGTTACATTTTTAAAGACTAATTATTGTTGAAGGTGTCGAATTTGAGTAAAAAGGTTATTCTTTCTTGTGTCAATTGCGGCTCGCGGAATTATTCAACTGTCAGCAAAGTGACCCAAACGGAAAGATTAGAATTGAAAAAATACTGCAAGACCTGCGAAACGCATACAATTCATAGAGAAACAAAATAAGATTCTAGCAATGCTATTTACGATAGTTGGGGGTTAACTAAACATGCAGCGCATAAAGAAGTTCTTCAGTGAAATTGCCCGTGAGATGAGGAAAGTTAGCTGGCCTAAACGCGGCGAACTTGTTCGTTCTACTATAACTGTTATTTCCACCGTTGTCTTTTTTGGTGTTTTCTTTGCGGTGTTGGATTTAGGAATTTCAAAATTGATTCGCTTAATTCTTGAATAATCTATATTAGTTCATGGTATAATGGTAAACATTAAAGGAAATTTTATCTAAAACCCGTTTTAACGGGTTTTTTAAATTGGAAAAAACACGACAAAACATGTAAAAAATAGGGAGGGACGGACGCTTAAGTCCTCTTAAATGGAAAAGAATTGGTATGTTGTTCATACTTACTCCGGTTATGAAAATAAAGTAAAAGCTAATTTAGAAAAACGGGTTGAATCCATGGGAATGACGGATAAAATTTTCCGTGTTGTTGTTCCTGAAGAAGAAGAGACTGATTTCAAAAATGGCAAGAAGAAAGTGGTAAAACGTAAGGTATTCCCGGGTTACGTATTAGTTGAACTCGTTATGACGGATGATTCCTGGTATGTTGTCCGCAATACTCCGGGTGTAACAGGATTCGTCGGCTCTGCCGGATCTGGTTCAAAACCAACGCCGCTGCTCCCTGAAGAGGTTTCTGTCATTCTCAAACGCATGGGTGTAGAAGAAAAACGGGTTGATGTCAAATATGAAATTGGTGAGACCGTCCGCGTCAAAGAAGGACCATTTGCCAACTTCACCGGAAACGTGGAAGAACTCGATAAAGACAAGTCCAAGCTTAAGGTTCTCGTTAATATGTTCGGACGCGATACCCCAGTCGAGCTTGATTTCACGCAGATTGAAAAAATCTAAAAAGAAATGCGGAAGCACCTTGACCAGGGGCGACAGGCATAAGACGAGCCTTCTTGACGGATTGGCTTATGACCCCGATTCCCTAGGCGTTGGAGCTGGACAGTAGTCGAAGTTCAAAGATAAAAATAAAGTTTAATGTAAAAAAACTTGAAATCATTTTTAAAAAATGTTAATATTTCATAGGTCAGTATGTCTCCAATGTGAGACAAGACTTATGTTAAGTTCTTTATGATTTTTATATAAAGACAGATGCCTGAGTGGGAGGGTTCCTAAGGGATCCCAATTACCACATCACGGACTTTAAGGAGGTGTGTCTCGTGGCTAAAAAAGTAATTAAAGTCGTTAAATTACAAATTCCTGCTGGTAAAGCAAACCCAGCGCCGCCAGTTGGTCCTGCACTAGGTCAAGCCGGTGTTAATATCATGGGATTCTGTAAAGAATTTAACGCTCGTACAGCAGATCAAGCTGGATTAATCATTCCTGTTGAAATCACGGTATTTGAAGACCGTTCATTTACATTTATTACGAAAACTCCTCCTGCTGCCGTTCTTTTGAAAGTAGCAGCTGGAATTCAGTCTGGTTCAGGTGAACCTAACCGTAATAAAGTAGCAACAGTAAAGCGTGATAAAGTACGCGAGATTGCGGAACAAAAAATGCCTGACCTTAACGCAGCTAGCGTTGAAGCAGCAATGCGTATGGTTGAAGGTACTGCACGCAGCATGGGTATCGTCATCGAAGACTAATCCGTGTAAATTTTATTGTTGTAATGAAGGGGTTGCGTAGCTGATTGTTCACTCGCAACCTTTTTCGTGGGAGAGTAATTCGCTAAAACCACAATCTAGGAGGAAATTAAAATGGCTAAAAAAGGTAAAAAGTATTTAGAAGCTGCTAAGCTTGTAGATCGCTTAAAAGCTTACCCAATTGCAGAAGCAATTGATCTTGCAAAGAAAACAAACTTCACAAAATTTGATGCGACTCTTGAAGTAGCTTTCCGTTTAGGTGTTGACCCTAAGAAAGCTGACCAACAAATCCGTGGTGCGGTTGTACTTCCAAACGGAACTGGTAAAACTCAACGCGTTTTAGTATTCGCGAAGGGTGAAAAAGTGAAGGAAGCGGAAGCAGCTGGCGCTGATTATGTAGGCGATGCAGAGTACATCAACAAAATCCAACAAGGTTGGTTTGAGTTTGATGTAATCGTGGCAACTCCTGACATGATGGGTGAAGTTGGTAAACTTGGCCGCGTATTAGGACCGAAAGGCTTAATGCCAAACCCTAAAACAGGTACTGTTACATTTGATGTAACTAGAGCCATCAACGAAATCAAGGCTGGTAAAGTTGAATACCGTGTTGATAAAGCTGGAAACATCCACGTTCCAATCGGTAAAGCATCTTTCGAAA
>CAYYDM010000051.1:0-19103 GCA_964470635.1 uncultured Clostridia bacterium
AACACCCCTAAAAAAGCAAGACCTATGATAGAAGATATGGACAACGGATTTAGAATATTAGTAGGTAATTCTAATGATAATGGGTTGCTTTACTATGGAATTCAGTGGATAGATAATAACAATATAGCATTTTATACTGATAAAAATCCAAATAATAATTTTAGGTCTCAAGTTTTAGAGAAAACATTTTATATCCTTGATATTAATAACAAAAAACTCAATAAAAAATTTAGCATGACAGGGGTGCATTGGTGGGTAGATATAGTAGATAGTGGGAGAGGAGTCATATATTCGGATGATGGTTTTGATGGACTTTATCATTCCTATAATAAAACCTATGATAAAATCATGGATAAACAGTCTTGGTATAATATATCTCCTGATAGACAAAAAATAATAATTAATGGAATTACAGCAGGCAGCGATGGAACAGAGTATAAAAGATACATATATGATATAAAAAGCAAAGAACTAAAGTATACATCGCTTATACCCAATATGGATTATGTATTTTCCTATTTAGCCGCTAGATGGAGTCCTGATTCTATTCATGTGTCTTCCCAAGATACTGATAAAAGTCATACTTTGAAGATAATCAATGCAGTTGAAAATAAGGTTAAAAAGGAAATTACTAAAGATGATGCAATTATTTCATTTCCAAGTTGGTCACCTGATGGCAAGAATATTGTGTTTTTGGTTCAATCAAAGGGAAAAGAAGATTATTTTTTAGTTGGAGAAGAAATGGAATTTTATATGTCAGACATTTTAGGAATATATAATATCCATAATAATTCTGTTGAATATGTTAGTCTAGGAGATAATCTAACAATTTCTAATATTATTTGGGATGTAAATGGTAAAGGCTTCTATTTTCCAACAGTAACTATAGAGGATGCAAAAAAAATATTAAACAAAAATGGTGAGGATAATGTAGTTGAGGGATACATAGATGTAAAATATACTCTTAATCATTTTGCACTCAATGAAAACAAATTTCAGAAAATTTTAGAATCTAATATATTTAGATATTACAATTCTATTCTTCTTAGGATACTTCCTCTAAACATATATAATGATAATACTCTAATATATTCTTTTGACGATGGAGAAAAACATATATTAAAAGCTTACAATATTAAAACCCAAGAAGATGTTGTTTTATATGAATTTGATGATTGGATTAATATAATGCAATATTATATTAAAGATGATTTGTTAGTTTTAGCTTTTAATAATGGAGTAGCCTATGT
The DNA here is from genome assembly GCA_964470635.1 of uncultured Clostridia bacterium. Classification (GTDB taxonomy): domain Bacteria; phylum Bacillota; class Clostridia; order Tissierellales; family Proteiniboraceae; genus Proteiniborus. Next base: position 1,251 of record CAYYDM010000051.1, read on the forward strand.
AGACAAGGAGTTAAAGTTAAATATTGCAATTGATTTTAAAAAATATACTAAAGATAAATCAGCATATACTTATTTTTCTCCATCACCTGATTTTAAGAAGGCAATAGTAGGAATAGAGTATTCTCAAGATTCAAATGAAGAGAACTTTTATGAAATAATTGATTTAAGCTGGTAAAAAAATTTTCAATATAAATGTTTAGTCTTATTAACCTAGGGTAATATTATAATAAATAGTTGATAATTGTTATCAACTATAAAAACTACCCTCAAAAAAAGAATAATAATTCCCCCTTTGACTACAGGGCCACCCCCCCTGTAGTTTTTTTGTTTTTGTACTTCTAAAAATTAACCGTTGGTGATATAATAGTAATACGAACGTATGTTCGAAAAATATTTGGTGGGATATATATGAATTGTCAAAAAAATAAGGTTATAATGCATATAGACGTGAATTCAGCTTTTTTATCTTGGCAGGCAGCATATGAAAAGCAAACAGGCATAGATAGAGATTTAAGGGAGCTTCCTTCTGTAATAGGCGGTAATCAAGAATCAAGACATGGTATAGTCCTAGCAAAGTCCATTATTGCAAAAAAATCGGGAGTAAAAACTGGAGAAAGCATCATGGAGGCTAGGACTAAGTGTAGGGATTTAATTATCGTTCCGCCAAATTATAGCTTATACATAAAATGCAATAAGGCCCTTATATCACTTTTAAATGAGTACTCTCCAAACATATCAATTTTTAGTATAGATGAGTGCTTCATTGACTACACGGGAATGGAGGAACATTTTGGACTACCAGTAGATACAGCATATAAGATAAAAGAACGAATATATAAAGAACTAGGTTTTACAGTAAATATTGGAATATCTACAAATAAGCTTCTTGCCAAGCAGGCAGGTGAGCTTTCAAAGCCCAACAAAGTACATACACTTTATCCAGATGAAATAAAAGAAAAACTTTGGCCTCTTCCAGTTGAAGAGCTTTTTATGGTAGGACATAAAACCAAACCAAAACTTAATGAAATAGGAATATATACAATAGGGGATTTGGCAAATAGTGACTATAAATTAATATCAAATAAGTTCAAATCACATGGTAGACTAATCTATAAATATGCATGGGGCATAGATGATTCTAATATTAACTGGGAACAACATACACGTTTTAAAAGTGTAGGTAATGGTACTACAATTTCTTTTGATGTAGACGATAATGAAACTGCATATAAAATATTATTAAGCCTTGTAGAAACCGTTTCAAGAAGACTTAGACAGGAAAAAGTTAAGTGCAATGTAGTTGCTGTTTCTTTAACTAGCTCTGATTTTATGTATTCAACTCATCAAAGAAAATTATTATCTCCTACAGATAGTACATATGAGATATATCATGTAGCTAAGGAACTTTTTGAAGAAATGTGGAATGGGCTACCCATAAGGAAATTTAATGTTAGAGCAAGTGACATTATAGATAATTTTATAACTCAACTAACTATATTCGATAAAAAAAACAAGCTAAAGCTGGAGAAGGTAGACAGGGCCGTAGATACCATAAGAGAAAAATACGGAGATTATTCTATAATGAGAGGGGTCTTTGTACATAGTGGTTTAAAACCAATGGTAGGAGGATTTGGAGCAGAAGATTATCCAGTGATGTCTAGTGATTTATCTAAATGATTTCTTAGTTTATCCGATGACTAACAGTTCTCACTCCCTCTTGAACCGATAAGAGGGAGTGAGAACTGTACAGTCCCTGGAACTACACGACCGACCATTCAGAGGAAACAGCATCCTCTGAATGGGGTCTTAGTTTATATAGGAGGGTTATAATGAAGATATTAAATAAGCCTATTGATATGATAGCCATATTTAAGTCAGATTGTGGAGAAATAACACCATATAAATTTAAATACAATGATATGGCAATAAAAGTACAAAAAATATCTAAAACATACGAGGAGAAAATTGCGGGAAATAGAAGAATAGTTTTTATTTGCTTACATAACGAAAAGGATATATATGAAATCAAATATGAAGTAGACACTCAAAAATGGTTTTTATTCAAAAAATAATGTAAACAATTAAGTTTTAAGAAGAAAAAAACTGGGTAAAAACTAATCACAAAAGGAATATTAAGGATATATTCCAAAACATACTAAGTATTTCTGAATGACAGACAATAGAAAGGCTAAATACTCTATAAATGGAATAAGCTTTTACTTTAGCGAGGTAAAGTGATTTAAATGATTGATTTCATCGGAAAATGTCGCATATTGTAACATGAAAAATGAAATAAGAGCATTCGCATATATTGTGTTTATTGCTAAAAAATGTTATAATCTATACTATATGCAGGTTTTCTAGTAGAAAAAAACAGTACTTAGCTGAAAATTGTCATTTAACCTCGATTTTTTTATAAGGAAGTGAATTATAATGTGTAATGATTTAAATGAAGAAATTAAAAATATTATAGAAAGCAAACAAGAAGAGTTAAATAAGCTTTTGGAAAGCGAAATAGTAGACAAGACAGAAGCTCTGAAGCTCAGTGTTGAATTGGACAAGCTTATATATAAATATTATTGCTACAAGATGTAGAAGGATTAGGACTCAGTTCATAGAAAATAGTTACTTTTTTAGCTACTGAACTAAAATATTAAGTACTCTTTGGATAAATAATTCCATAGGGTTATATGGTTCTCACTTATTTTTCAATCAGAAACTCATAACCATTGATTATCTAAATTAATATTTAATAATAAGTCCTTAACGTAAAACTCTTTGGTAAATTTAAGACTAAAGAATTTTTTTATGTAATAAAATAAAGAGGAGTAACTCCCCTCTTTATTTGCCTGATAAACGACTCTTCTTTTATCCCAAAGTGACATCTAAAAACATCATTATAACAAATCCTATAAGTACTCCATAAGTTGCTTGTCTTTCATATCCATTTTTATGGGTTTCAGGTATTATTTCATCACTAATAACGAATAACATTGCTCCAGCTGCAAAAGCTAATATAAGAGGCAATAAAGGCTTAGCGACATTTACTAATAATAGTCCAAGAAGAGATCCAATAGGCTCTACTAATCCTGTTAGCATAGCAATTAAGAATGCTTTTTTAGTAGAGTATTTTTCTCTCACAAGAGCTAAAGCCACAGCCAATCCTTCTGGAAGATTTTGAAGACTTATTCCTAAGGCAATAGATAATCCATTAGCTATATTTCCATCTCCAAATCCAACGCCTACAGCAAGACCTTCAGGAAAATTGTGAATAGTTATAGCAATGATAAATAGCCACATCTTAGCCAATGATGATGCATTCCCTTCCTCACGTTTGTCAAGAAGGTGTACGTGGGGAGAATGTTTATCAGTAAAATCTAAAAAAATGCCTCCAAGTAGTATTCCTATTAATGTAATACCAGCTCCTCTAACTCCTCCACCTCCAGCTTCTACAGCAGGGATTACTAAAGAAAAAGATGTTGCTGCAAGCATTACCCCAGCAGCGAAGCCTAGCATCATATCTAGCGCTTTATTAGAAACATTTTTTGTGAAAAAAATAGGAAGAGCTCCTATTCCTGTTGAAAGACCAGCTAAAATACTGGTTATGATTCCAACTAGTATAACATTTTCTGAGTTTAAAATATTAGTCATATAATTCCCCTTTCTTTGTAATTCTTATATAAAATATAAAGCTTTTAGTACAAGAGCATAATTTAACAATAAATTATTACCCTATATTTAGATATTATATCAAAAAGTTCACAATAAGTACTTTATTTGATAATATGAAATTATAGATTTAGAATGAGGTGATTCTATGTCCCATGATTTTGATAAAGTGTTAGTAGTTGATGATGATATAGAAATATGTAATATGATACAGATGTTTTTAGAAAAAGAAAAGTTTCAAGTAGTAAAGGCATATGATGGAGAAGATGCAGTAAAAAAATTTACTACAGAAATGCCTAGTATAGTCATATTAGATATCATGCTTCCTAAAATGGACGGATATGACGTCTGTAGAGAAATAAAAAAAATAAGTCAAGTACCTATAATAATGCTTACAGCTAAGGGAGAAACCTTCGATAAGGTACTAGGCCTTAGACTTGGGGCAGACGATTATATGGTAAAGCCCTTTGACCCAGAAGAACTTATTGCAAGAATAAGAGCTGTTCTAAGAAGAACTAACCCTAAAGAATATAATAGTGGAGAGAAGATAATCTTTCCTTCATTTATGATAGATATGGATGATTTTAGCATAAAGATAAATGATGAAGTTATTAGTTTGCCTAAAAAAGAAATGGAACTTTTATACTTTTTAGTTTCTAATCCAAGCAAGCTCTTTACAAGAGAGCAGTTAATAGAGCAAATTTGGGGATATGACTTTGTAGGAGAAACTAGAACAGTTGATGTTCATATAAAAAGGTTGAGAGAAAAGCTTAAGGCCGTAGAAGACAAGTATGAGATTAAGACAGTATGGGGAGTAGGCTACAAATTTGAGGTGAAAAAAGGTGTTTAACACAGTATTTAAAAGGCTAGTATCAGTATATCTTATTGTAACATTGATTATCTTTGCTGTACTGGGAATATCCATGATAAAGATGTTTGAGAACTATTACTTTGAAAAGAAAAGTGAAGCCTTAATCAATGAAGGACAGAAACTTAATTCTACAGTAATAAAGTACCTCAATAATCAAGTAAGCTATGAAAGACTTGAAATTGAAATGGAATCGATAGAGAGATTTCTGAACGCCAAAATATGGATTATAGATAAAATGGGGTATGTGTATGGTGTTTCGAGTAAATCTGAGACAAAATGGATAGGAAGACAGCTTACAGAGGACGATATTGTAAATGTTTTAAAAGGAAATATAGTTGCTAAGCGGGGAGGCTATGATGAGTATTTTGGTAGCCCAGTTATGACAGTAGGGATTCCAATATATATTAATGGAAGAGTAGAAAATGGAATTTTTATGCATTCTCCAATATATGAAATTAAAGAAACATTGAATGAAACATATAAAATAATTGTGTATTCCATGCTTATATCAATGGCAATTGCAGTGGTATTACTCTATATTACTTCTCAAAAAATATCAAAGCCCATAAAAGAAATAAATGAAATAACTAAGGTAATAGCTTCAGGAGAATTTGATAAGAGAGTATCAATAATGTCAAAGGATGAGATAGGGCAACTAGCTATTTCATTTAACCATATGGCTGAAGAATTAGATAAACTAGAAGAAATGAGAAAAGGCTTTATAGCAGATGTTTCACATGAGCTTAGAACACCCTTAACATTAATAAAAGGATATGTAAAAGGGCTTATGGATATGGAATTATCCGAAGAAAAGAGAGCAGAATACTTAGATATAATTTATAAAGAAACAGGTAGACTTACGGAGCTTATAAATAATCTTCTTGATCTGTCTAAAATGGAATCGGGAAAAAATGAATTAAGCATAGAAAAATTCGATATAAATGAACTAATTAGAAGAAACATAATAAACTACAGTAATAAGCTTGAAGAAAAAAATATCAATGTAGAGGCCAATTTTAGACATGATCCTATTTGGGTAATAGCAGATAAAGATAGTATTTCCCAGGTAATATCGAATTTAGTAGATAATGCAGTAAAATTCATGGATGATGGGGGCAATTTGTTTATTGATACAGTTATAAAAGAAGATAAGGTATTAATATCTATTAGAGATACTGGCATAGGAATACCTGAAAATGACTTGAATAATATATGGCAAAGGTTTTATAAAGGAGACAAATCGAGATCTAGACAAGTAAGAGGAACAGGCTTAGGGCTTTCTATTGTAAAAGAGATAATAAAGAGTCACAATGAACAAATACGGGTAGAAAGCAAGGTAGGAGAAGGAACTAGGTTTAGTTTCACATTAAAACTTTCTGAATAAAAAAGGCTAAGCAAAAACTTAGCCTTTTTTTATTCATCTTTATCATTATTTGTACCGATACCTTTAGAGGCAATTACAGGAACTGCAAACATAATACCAGTATTTGGCTTGGTCATATCTCCACCACATATTTTTTCGATTTCGTTCATAATAGCGTCTAATCTTTCTTTTCCTTGAATTACAGTAAATAATGTTTTGTTATTTGCAATATCAGTATCTAAGGATTTCATAATACCGCCAATAAGTGGAATTTCCTTACCAATGCTACGTCTTAGCTTTCCCGCTCCAACAGTATCAATAATTGTAGCACCTGTTATTCCAATGTCCTTCATTTTCCTCAATATTTCACTTAAACACTCCGGACTATTAAACACAACAAATAAAGCATACATACGAACACCCCTTTCAAGTTAATAACCATATTTATTTTCTCAATAACCTTATATTAATAATATACTAATTTTATACGGTTTTTTCAAAAGATTTTTTTAATAAAGGTGGAGTAATCATAGTAGTAGCTAATATCATGAATATTATAGCAGCAAAAAGTCCTTTTGGTACAACCCCAAGTCTTAGTCCAATATCAGTAACAATTAATGCAACCTCACCTCTAGGAATCATACCTAGGCCTATTTGTAAAGATTCTTTTTTATTAAACTTCATAAGTTTAGCAACAAAACCGCATCCTATAAGCTTACCCAATATTGCTGCAAGCATTAGTACAATACCAAAGCGTAAATCATTTAACATATGAGATATATCAACCTTCATACCAGTTACTACAAAGAAAACAGGAGTCAAAAGTAGATAAGAAAGTTCTTGAACTTTATAAGACACTTTTTGTTTAAATGGTGTACTAGATAGTATTATACCAGCTATATAAGCACCAGTTATTGCAGCTACTCCCATTTCCTCTGATATAAAGGCAAATACCAGACAAAATATTAGACCTATTGCAGCTACATGTCCTGAAGTATTTTTGATGCTAAAAAACTTATTTGCAAGCTTTATCACTAAAAATCCTACTCCAAAGGCTAGTACAAAAAATCCTAATAGCTTTGCTAATACCAATACAACACCTTGTCCTTCACCTGGATTAATGAATCCAGTTACCAAAGACAATAGTATAATACCTAAAACGTCATCTATTACAGCTGCACTAAGAATAGTAATACCTTGCCTAGTCCTTAATTTATCAATTTCTCTTAGAGTTTCTACTGTTATACTAACACTTGTAGCAGCTAATATTACTCCTATGAAAAAGCTTTCCTCAATATTAATTCCAAACAATATACTTGCCCCCATGCCAAGGACTATAGGAACAATGACCCCTCCAATAGCAATAGTAAAAGATGCTTTGCCTGCTTTAATCATTTCGTCAATATCAGTCTCTAATCCTGCAATAAACATTAAAATTATAACACCTAAATCTGCCAAGTGAATAAAGGTTTCAGTAGGCTCAACAAGCTTAGCAAGTGATGGACCTATTAAAATACCAAGAATAAGCTGCCCTAATACAGCTGGTTGGTTAAATTTTCTAGATATGTAGCCTCCTAGGGCACCTGCGGCTAAAATAATTGAAAGCTGATATAAAAACATAAACTAACCCCCCTATTTGTATTTAAATGTATTTTCTTCCATAGTTGACAGCACTAAACTCCCATATGTAGTGCCTATATTTTAGAGAGAACAAATCTCCCAGAAATAGAGTCTTTGATTATCTTACCTTCGAAAACACTAAGACTATATGAAAAAATACATAATGTATTAAATATTATATATTATTATATTAGAAAAAAACAATGTAAGCATATTACAATAAAATGACAAGAAAAGTAATTTTTTTGTAGACAAAAACAGCAAAACAAGTATTTTCAATTTTCTTAAGCATGATAACGATGTTCAAAATGATTATTTACAATTTATTCATATTTTATTAAAATGTTTTGTCTATAATATAGTTAATGAAGGGTAGATATTTTAAAAAGTATAAAGCAAATTTAGAAGGAGGTTTTAAAATGGATGATTTCAACATGAATGATAATTTTAATTCGAACAGTAATTTTGATGAACACAATCGATACGAAAAAAAATACAAGAAGAGTAGACTACTAAATATAATTCTTGTTTCAGTACTTATAGGAGTTATGATAGGTGGGGCTTTTACTTATGGAATATTTCATATGAATGGATTCAATGTGTCAAAGCCAGCAGAAGCTACATTACCAAATAGCAACTCTATTAGCAATACTAACAACAAAAAATTAATTAGTACTAGTTGGTACACAACCCCAGTAGTAAAAGTAGCTGATGAAGTACTTCCTTCAATAGTTATGATAAAAAATAGAGTAAATGTAAATACAGGTTTCAACACTCAATTGGTTGACAAGGGTACAGGTTCAGGAATTATATACAGAAAAGATGGATATATAATAACTAATCAACATGTCATTGATGGTGCAACAGAGCTAATAGTAACTTTACATGATGGTACAGAACATAAAGGAAGAGTACTAGGACAGGATACAAAAACTGACTTAGCCGTAGTAAAAGTAGAAGCTAACAATCTTCCCGTAGCTAAGATTGGAGACTCAGATAAATTAGCAGTTGGAGAGCTTGCAGTTGCCATTGGTAATCCTGCTGGAGAAGAGTTTTCAGGGACTGTAACTGCAGGTATAATAAGCGCCTTAAATCGTTCTCTATCTATTGGAGAAAAGAAAATGAAGCTTATACAAACTGATGCAGCTATAAACCCAGGGAATAGTGGAGGAGCACTAGTTAATGAAAAAAGTGAAGTAATAGGAATAAATAGCGTGAAGCTTTCATCTCCAGAAATTGAAGGAATGGGATTTGCTATTCCAATAAATGATGCATTACCAATAATAAATGAACTAATGCAAAATGGATATGTTAAGAGACCTTGGATTGGAGTAGGAATATCAGAAATAACAGAATTAATATCTAAACAATATAACCTTCCAGTTGGAATATATATAGGAAAAGTTTATTACAACAGTCCAGCAGAGAAATCAGGGCTTAAACCAGGCGATGTAATAGTAAAAATAGACGAGATAAAAATAGCAACAATAGAAGATTTATCAAAAAATATTGAAAAACACAAGGTTGGAGACACTATTAGATTAACCATATTTAGAGATGGCAAATACATGGATGCAGATGTAATTCTTGACGTAATTCCCCCTACTACAGACTAGAATAGCCCCCTATATTTTAAGTCTGATGATATAGATAATTAATTATAAAAAATACATTAGAGATATTAAGCGAGCACTAACTTCTTTATATCAGAATTGTGAGCATATATCTCTAGTGTATTTTTTCATATTAGTTCTTTTTTATTTAACACATAAATGATTATATAACCTACAACTATAAAAACAACAGAAAAAGCAATTTCGATGATTAATCTTTTCATCAACTCTCACCTCATAAAAATATATATTATAGAATAGTATAGTCAACATAGGAGCAAAATATAGATATTAATATATTTTTGTAGGAGCTGATGATTATTGAAAACATTCGTAGAAATCATAGTTCAAACTTTGTTGGCTTTTTTTTCAATACTGTATATTACTAGGATACTCGGAAGACAGCAGATTTCCCAATTAACTTTTCATGAATATATAAATGGCATTACTTTCGGGTCCATAGCTGCTACATTGGCTACAGATGTGGATCAGAGGACGTGGCAGCATTTAATTGGCCTTATATTATTTGGAGCTCTTACTTTTTCAGTATCCTATATAACCATGAAAAGTAGAACAATAAGTAAGGTACTAGAAGGAGAACCTTTATTAGTAATACAAAACGGGAAAATACTTGAAAAAAATTTAAAACGTGCTAGATATCATATGGATGAGCTCAATGTGCTTTTAAGAGAGGCAGATTGTTTTTCACCTGATGATGTTGAATATGGGTTATTGGAAATAAACGGGAATCTAAGTGTAATAAAAAGAGGGGATAAGAGAAATGTTACAGTAGGTGATTTGAGTCTACAACCTAGTCCAGAAACCATATCTACAGAGCTAATAATAGGTGGACAAATTATTTATGATAATCTAAGAAAGATGAACATCGATGGTAAAACATTACTGAATGAATTAAAAATGTATGGTGTAAATAGAATTAATGAGGTATCATATGCTAGCATGGATCATAGTGGCAAATTATATGTGGATAAATTTGATGATAAACTAACTGAAAAATTAGATATGAGTGAGGACAATAAAGGAATATAATAGAAAATTTACTTGACAGAATATTAAAATAAAACTATAATATATTAAAACTAAAAATTTAAAGCAGTGATAGGACGAGTAAATTAGGAAACGGTCTAAAGAGAGGGGGTGTCGTGGCTGAAAGCACCCTAGACTAGTCTAATTGAAAACTACCCTTGAGTTGTTTCCGAAACCAGTTTGTTTTTTGGGTAAGGATTTCCGTTGATAACGTTACAATCACTTGAGTGGAATTTTTATTTACTAAAAGTTCTAATTAGGGTGGTACCGTGGGATAAGTAGCTCTCGCCCCTAGATATGATATCTAGGAGCGAGGGCTTTTTTTATTAAATTCGTGTCATTCTGAACGAAGTGAAGAATCTATTTTTTAAGCAAGACCTATTCGCTGACGCTCAGGGTGACAAAAAACAATGTTAAAGGAGGTTTCAAAATGTCAAAAATAAACATTACATTACCAGATGGTTCCGTTAGACAATATGACAGTGGAGTAAAAGTCATAGAAATAGCAAAGGACATAAGCGAAGGACTTGCAAGAGTAGTTTTAGGGGCAAAGGTAAATGATGAATTACTTGGATTAGAGGACCAAATAAATGAAGATGCAAATATACAATTGGTAAAATTCGAAGACGAAGGTGGACGTGAAATATTTAGACATACAAGTGCTCATATGTTAGCTCAAGCAGTAAAAAGACATTTTCCAGATGCGAAGCTAGCTATCGGACCTGCAATTAAAGATGGATTCTACTATGACATAGATGTAGAGCACAGATTTACACCAGAGGACTTAGAAATTCTAGAAAAAGAAATGGCTAAAATTGCAAAGGAAGATTTAGAAATCAAAAAATTTGTTCTTCCAAGAAATGAAGCATTGGATTTCGTAAGAAAGAATGATGAAAAATACAAAGCAGAACTTATAGAGGATTTACCAGAGGACTCAGTAATTTCATTTTATCAACAAGATGATTTTGTAGACTTATGTAGAGGACCTCACCTACAAAGCACTAAAAAAGTAAAAGCTGTTAAGCTTACAAGCATAGCAGGAGCATATTGGAGAGGCGATGAAAAAAGACCTATGCTCCAAAGAATATATGGAACATCCTTTGAAAAGCAAAAAGACTTAGATGAATATCTACAATTCCTTGAAGAAGCAAAGAAAAGGGATCATAGAAAATTAGGTAAAGAGCTTGATTTATTTAGTATGCATGGAGAAGGACCAGGATTCCCATTCTTCCATCCAAAAGGAATGGTGCTATGGAATACAATACAAGACTTTTGGAAAAAGGAACATGTTAAGAGAGGATATGGAGAAGTAAAAACTCCTCTTGTATTAAATGAGCAGCTTTGGCATCAATCAGGACACTGGGATCACTACAAAGAGAACATGTACTTTACAACAATTGACGAAGGACAATATGCTATTAAGCCTATGAACTGTCCAGGTGCAATGCTAATATATAAATCTAAAATGTATAGCTATAGAGATTTACCATTAAGATGGGCTGAACTAGGTCAGGTTCACCGTCATGAGCTAGCAGGTGCATTACATGGACTTATGAGAGTTAGAACATTTACACAAGACGATGCTCATCTATTTATGCTACCAGAACAAGTTAAAGAAGAATTAATAAAAGTAATAGATTTAGCTGACTACATGTATCAAATATTTGGATTTAAATACCATGTAGAGCTTTCTACAAGACCTGAAAATTCTATGGGAACAGAAGAGCAATGGGAAAGAGCTACAAGCAACTTGCGAGAAGCGCTAGAAGAAAAGGGTATTGACTATATTATCAATGAAGGTGACGGAGCATTCTATGGTCCTAAAATAGATTTCCACTTAGAAGACAGTATAGGACGTACTTGGCAATGCGCTACTATACAATTAGACTTCCAAATGCCAGAAAGATTTGACTTAACTTATATAGGTCAAGATAACGAGAAACGTAGACCTGTTATGATTCATAGAACAATATTAGGAAGTATGGAAAGATTCATTGGAGTATTAATAGAGCATTATGCAGGTAAGTTCCCTGTATGGTTATCACCAGTACAAGTAGACATATTGCCAATATCAGATAAATTTAACGAATATGCCTTTGATATAAAGAAAAAACTTCAAGAAAAAGGCGTAAGGGTAGAAGTAGATGCCAGAGCAGAAAAAATAGGCTTTAAAATTAGAGAAGCTCAGCTCGCTAAAACTCCTTATATGCTAATAGTAGGAGAAAAGGAAGCAGAAAATGGTTCAGTTTCTGTAAGAGTAAGAGATGAGGGAGATATTGGCTCAATGTCAGTACAAGATTTTATTGATAGAATAGTTAAAGAAATAGAAGAAAAGAAATAGTCAAAGCGGCCGAAAGGCCGCTTTTCTTTTACTTACGATTTGTATTGTTTACATTTATAATAAGTGGTAAAATATAATATACTTATATATAGGAAGAAACTCGTCAAAAAAACAAAGGAAGGATTACTCAATGAATCTTATAATCTTATTTGAGCAAGATTTTACTACGGAAAACAAGGTCAGATTAAAAGGCAGAAGATTAAACCATGTATTATCCGTTCACAGAGCAAGTGTTGGAGATACGCTAAGGGTGGGATTGCTAAATAATAAAATGGGAAAAGGGCTTATTACAAAACTTAATGAAGAAGAAATGGAAATGGAAGTGGAGCTTACAGATTTAAGCCCGCCACCATTAAATGTTCAACTAATACTTGCCATGCCAAGACCAAAGGCATTAAAAAGAATTATTCAAGATGTAACCACTATGGGGATAAAGAAAATATACATAATCAAAACATGGAGGGTTGAAAAGAGTTTTTGGAATAGTCCAGTATTAAAAGAAGAAAATCTATTTGAAAATATGATATTAGGTCTAGAACAAGGTAAGGACACTGTACTTCCTGAAATAGAAGTAGTCAAGCTTTTTAAGCCCTTTGTAGAAGATTCATTACCACATATTGTTAAGGGTACAAGAGCCATAGTGGCTCATCCTGTTGCAGAAAGAGAATGTCCAAGAAATATAAATGAGCCTGTGACCTTGGCCATAGGACCGGAAGGAGGATTCATTCCCTATGAAGTAGATATGTTAGAAAGACAGGGTTTTGAAGTAGTTAGTTTAGGTGAAAGAATACTCCGAGTAGAGACAGCAATACCAGTAATATTAGGGAGATTTTCATAAAAAAATGAAGACTTAGTTTATTTGCTGTACAAGCTATATTATTGTAATCAATAAAATATAATTATATAATCAATAATTTACTTCACATGACGCATGGAGGGAAAATTTAAAATGAATGGTGTACTAAATGTTGGACTAGATGTAGGTTCAACTACAGTAAAAATGGTTATATTAGATGAAATGGCTAATATACTATACAAAAAATATTCAAGGCATTTTTCAGACATAAAGAATACGGTGATTTCAATGTTTGAAGATGCAAAAACAATTCTTGAGAGAAATAGAATTACAATGATGGTTACTGGTTCAGGAGGACTTTCTATTTCCCAAAAACTAGATGTGTCATTTATACAAGAGGTTATAGCTTGTACCAATACCATTGAAAGCTATATTCCATATACAGATGTTGCAATAGAATTAGGTGGAGAAGATGCTAAAATAACTTACTTAGGAGATTCCATTGAACAGAGAATGAATGGAACATGTGCTGGTGGTACTGGTGCATTTATCGATCAAATGGCTGCCCTATTGCAGACAGATGCAGAAGGATTAAACAATCTTGCCAAGAATCACAGAACCATATATCCTGTAGCATCTAGATGTGGTGTTTTTGCTAAGACTGATATTCAGCCTTTATTAAATGAAGGCGCTTCTAAGGAAGATATAGCAGCATCAGTACTACAAGCTGTAGTAAACCAAACTATAAGCGGTTTAGCTCAAGGAAAGCCCATAAGAGGGAATGTAGCTTTTCTTGGTGGACCTTTGTTTTTTATGTCTGAACTTAGAAAAAGATTTGCTGAAACCTTGAATCTAGAAGAAGATAATATAATATTCCCTGAAGACTCACAGTATTATGTAGCTTTAGGTGCAGCTTTGTCTTCAAGAGATGAAGAGCCAATTCCATTTGAATGCCTATATGAAAGAGTACCTGACATAAATAAAATGGGTACAGATGAAGATAATAAATTGATTCCATTATTTGACAACAAAAGCGAATATAATGAGTTTAAAGAAAGACACAACAAACATAAGATCAAGAGAGTAGCTATAGAAGATTTGAGTGGAAATGCGTATTTAGGCATAGATGCAGGCTCTACCACTACTAAAATTGCTTTAATAGATAAAGATGGTGGGTTGTTATATTCATTTTATGGAAGCAATATGGGTAGCCCCCTTCAATCAACTATGGAAGCACTAAAGGACCTATATAGTAAACTAAACAAAAACATAAAAATAGTAAACTCAGCAGTTACAGGATATGGAGAACATCTAATAAAATCTGCCCTAAAAGTAGATATTGGAGAGATTGAGACCGTAGCACACTACAAGGCGGCAGAATTCTTTCTTCCAGGAGTAGACTTTGTACTAGACATCGGTGGACAAGACATGAAAAGCTTAAAGGTTCATGATGGTGTCATAGATTCCATAATGCTTAACGAAGCGTGCTCCTCTGGCTGTGGCTCTTTTATAGAGACTTTTGCAAATTCATTAAACATGGAAGTAAAGGATTTTGCTAAGGAAGGTTTAAGTTCTAAAAACCCTGTAGATTTAGGTACCCGCTGCACTGTATTTATGAATTCACGGGTTAAGCAGGCTCAAAAAGAAGGGGCTCAGATCAGTGATATATCAGCAGGTATATCCATATCAGTAATTAAAAATGCATTGTATAAGGTTATAAGACTTAGAAGTGCTGAAGACTTAGGAGATAAAATAGTAGTTCAAGGTGGAACTTTTTATAATGAAGCAGTACTTAGAGCAATTGAGCTTATAGTAGGAAAAGAAGTAGTAAGACCTGATATAGCAGGTATAATGGGAGCTTTTGGAGCTGCATTAGTCGCTAAAGAAAGGTATTATAAAGGGTACATTACTAAATTATTAATGAAGGACGAATTAAAGGATTTCACAGCTGAGACATCTATGAGACGATGCCAGCTTTGTGGCAACCACTGCTTGCTTACAATAAACCATTTTTCCGATGGACGTGAATATATTTCAGGGAATAGATGTGAAAGGGGAGCTGGTATTGAAAAAATCGATAATGATATACCAAATCTCTATGAATATAAATATAATAGACTTTTCAACTACAAACCTCTAAAAGCTGAAGAGGCTAAGAGAGGAACTATAGGCATACCTAGAGTACTAAATATATATGAGGATTATTCTTTCTGGTTTACTTTATTTACTGAATTAGGATATAGAGTATTATTATCTGGACGTTCCTCAAAGAAAATTTATGAACTAGGGATGGAGACTATACCTTCAGAATCAGTGTGCTATCCAGGGAAGCTAGTACATGGACATGTAATGGATTTATTAAACAAAGGTATAAAAAAGATCTTTTATCCTTGTATAGCTCACAATATAATTGAGGATGAAACGGCCGGGAATCACTACAATTGTCCTATAGTAACCTCTTATCCTGAGACTATAAATGCAAACGTAGACGAATTAAAGAACGAAGATATTATTTTCTACCATCCATTCTTACCTATAGATGACCCTAAGAGATTCAAGAAAAGGATTTATGAAGAATTAGCAGCAGAAGGATTTAGTAAAAGTGAAATATCTAAAGCGGTTGACAAGGCATATATGGAGCTAGAAAATTACAAGAATGATGTTAGGAAAAAGGGCGAAGAAGCAATTGAATATATTGAAAGAAATAATATTAAAGCAATATTGTTAGCAGGTCGTCCATACCATATAGACCCTGAGATAAATCATGGTATACCAGAAATGATTAAATCATACGGATTTGCAGTTATTTCAGAAGATGCAATAAGTCATTTAGCTAAGACAGAAAGACCTACAAGGGTAGTAGATCAATGGGTATATCACTCAAGAATGTATAGGGCAGCCACATATGTAGCCAGACAGAAGAATATTGAACTAGTTCAGCTAAATTCCTTTGGCTGTGGACTAGATGCTGTGACTACGGACCAGGTACAAGAGATATTAGAAAGATACGGGAAAATATATACTGTAATAAAAATAGATGAAATAAACAATCTAGGAGCGGTTAGAATACGTATTCGTTCATTAATGGCAGCCATAGCTGAGAGGGAAAAGAGAAACTTTGAACCAGAGGAACTTCACGGAATTCCTCAAAGAATTATATTCACAGAGGAAATGAAGAAAACACATACAATTCTATCTCCACAAATGTCTCCTATTCACTTCCAGTTTTTACAGACTGGATTTAGAAAGGCAGGATACAATATTGAAATATTGCCATCAGTAGATAAAGAAGCCATAGATGAAGGATTAAGATATGTTCACAATGATGCCTGCTATCCTTCTATAATAACTGTAGGACAAATAATGGAGGCTCTGAAGTCTGGAAAATATGACTTGGACAATACCTCAGTTATTATATCTCAGACTGGTGGAGGATGTAGAGCTACGAACTATATAGCCTTTATAAGAAAAGCCTTGAGAGATGGGGGCATGGAGCATGTACCTGTGATTTCTCTTAATGCAGTAGGGCTAGAAAAGAACCAAGGATTTAAGGTAACTATTCCAATGCTAAATAATTTATTAATGGGCTTGACATATGGAGATTTGCTAATGAGAGTTTTGTATAGAGTAAGGCCCTATGAAAAAGCACCAGGTTCTGCCAATAGACTCTATGAGTATTGGGTAGACCGATGTATGCAATCTTTAGAAAATGGAACTAGAAAAGACTTTATACAAAACATCTACGATATAGTAGAGGACTTTGACAACCTTGAGATTAATGAAGATATGGTTAAACCAAAGGTTGGGGTAGTAGGTGAAATATTAGTAAAATTCCATCCAACTGCAAACAATGACATAGTAGGTATATTAGAAGCAGAAGGAGCGGAGGCTGTAGTTCCTGATTTAACAGACTTTTTCTTATACACGGCATTTAACAGCAAAATAAAATACAAAGAATTATCAGGAACTTATAAAGGCTCATTATTTGCTGGGATTTCAATAGGAGCAATTGATTATTATAGGAAAGATATGAAAAAGGCTTTAGCTAACAGTAAAAGATTTACTCCTCCTGTATCTATAGATGAGCTAGCAGAGGGAGCAGAGAAACATCTATCTTTATGTAATCAGACAGGAGAAGGATGGTTCCTAACTGCCGAAATGGTAGAGTTAATAAACAGTGGAGTACCTAATATAGTGTGCTTGCAGCCTTTTGCTTGCCTTCCAAATCATATAACAGGAAAAGGTATGATAAAAGAACTAAGAAGAGCTTATCCTGAGTCAAATATTGCAGCCATTGACTATGACCCAGGTGCTAGTGAAGTTAACCAGCTTAATCGAATAAAATTAATGTTGTCTGTAGCATTTAAAAATCTCCAGACAGAAAATGAAACATCTAAAGAAGAAGCAGCTTTTACTAATTAAATTAGGGTTAGAGAGGAATATCCTCTCTAACCCTAAACTTTTATCTTGGCTTACTTATAAACATTTCAACAATAATATTACCATATTTACTACCTGCCTGTGTCCCTACTC
>CAYYDM010000052.1:0-18766 GCA_964470635.1 uncultured Clostridia bacterium
TGTAAAGAATACCTTTATCTTTTAACATTTGTCCATGCTTCTCTTCTGCTAATTGGTTGTTAGCAGCACCAGCAACTATTTTACATTTTAGTTGATCAATTGTAAAATCGTTTATTATTGCACCCATTGCACATGGAGCAAAAATGTCACAATCAACTTTATGTATTTCATCAGGAGCAACAGCTGTAGCACCAAAATCATTTACTACTCTTTCAATATTATCTTTTTTAATATCTGTAACATATAGTTTTGCTCCAGATTCATGTAGATGCTTACATACATGATATCCTACTGCGCCTAATCCTTGAACTGCAACTACTTTTCCTGTTAAATCATCGCTTCCAAATACCTCGTTAGCTGCTGCTAGTATTCCTCTAAATACTCCATAAGCTGTTACAGGAGATGGATTCCCACTTTTACCTTCTAGACCTACAACATAATCAGTTTCTTCATTTATATACGCCACGTCTTGAGTTCCAATATTCATATCTTCTGCAGTAATATATCTGCCAGCTAAACCTTCTACGTATCTTCCAAATGTTCTTAATAATTCTTCACTTTTTAGTTTTTCTGGGTCTCCTATAATTACAGCCTTTCCTCCCCCTAGGTTTAAACCTGCTGCTGCACTCTTATAAGTCATACCTCTTGATAGTCTTAGAACGTCTATGATAGCTTCCTCTTCACTTTCATAGTTCCAAAATCTTGTACCCCCTAGAGCTGGTCCTAAAGTAGTGTCATGAATACCTATAATTGCTTTTAGCCCCGTATTACGATCTTGACAAAAAACTAGTTGTTCATAATCATATTTTTCTAAGTACTCAAATATTTTCATAAAAATCCCCCTTTATTTATATTTTTTATATTGCTCTGTGAAAAAAATTAGTCCATCCTTTTAAATTATAAACCTAAATGATAACGTTTTCAATAATTGTTAAAAACTATTAATTTTCCTTAATAAATCTGCATAAAAAACAACCCAAATAAGTCAACTGCTTATTTGGGCTACTTATCCAAATTAATATGGTTTAATAAACATTTGTGTCCAATATGGACTTCCATTGCTGCCTTTATAGTATCCAACTCCGATTTTAGTGAAGCTTTTTGATAAAATATTGGCTCTATGTCCTTCAGAATTCATCCAAGCTTTCACTACTGCTTCTGCTGATGGCTGACCCATAGCTATGTTTTCTCCTGCAGCAGAATATTTTATTCCAAATTGCTTCATCATATCAAAAGGACTTCCGTAAGTTGGTGATGTATGGCTAAAGTATCCTTTAGTTGCCATATCCTGAGATTTTAAACGTGCAACATTTGATAATTGTGCATCTAGTTCAAGGGGATTAAGGCCATTCTTTTGTCTCTCTACATTTACCAATCTAACTACTTCCTTTTCAACTGCACTAACATCATTTAAATTAGAATTTTGTCCATTGTTACTTGGTTGGTCTACTGGTTTTTGTTGTGTATTGTTGTTTTTTGGTGCTTCTTGTTTTGGTGCTTCTTGTTTTGGTGCTTCTGTTTTTTGTATCGTAGTTCCTACAGGTTTCTCTGTAGTAACAACATTCACTTTAGTCGGAACCTTAAATAAATTTCCACATTTGTTAAGGTAATCACTAAAATTAAATGTGTATATTTTAGTAGTTGTCTGTGTGCAATTACTACTGTTTTGGGGAATTACTGTACAGCTTGCAGCGTTAGCTACGCTTATGCTTGAAAACACAAGTAATGCTGCTATAGTTGATGCCACTTTAATCTTTCTCGAATTATTTTTCATAAGTTAACCTCCTTATAACTTTTCTTTTTGAGATGATGTTATATGGTGTCTAGGGAAATGCTTTTTTGATTGGCCTTGTTAGAAGTATAACATTAATAATACAAAGCCTAAAGGCTTAATATTTACAATTGATTACGAATATTGGACAATTCCCATATATTTGGTAGTATATATAAATTTTATTTTTGAAACACATGATAGATATTATTGAAATTACTGAATAGTTTAAATTTATTTAGGTATAATGTTCTTACATTACGTATTAGTCAGTTATCATACCTTGTTTTTTGTACATTAAGAATCCTTTAGTTCCACATGCCAGGGTAGATAACTGGAAATACAACAAAGGGTAGGAATGGAAGACGATAAAAAAATAATAATCCCACTAGAGCTTGCTCCAGTGGGATTATCTTAATCATCTACTAACCCATTTCTACTAATACCTTGTGAATACTTCCATCATCGATTAATTTAATATACTTATCTTTAATTATATTACCATCCACAAATATTTTAGATACTCCAGTATTCACACCAATAGGGTTTTTTACTTCTATATTATAAATAGAATTTTTGTGGGTGAATTTTATTCTATATTCATTCCAATCCTTTGGTATAGATGGATTTAAGAATAATTTATCTCCTTCTTTTCTAAAACCCAGTATATCTTCTAAGGCTACTCTGTACATCCAGCCAGAAGAGCCAGTATACCAGCTCCATCCGCCTCTGCCCAAATGCTCTGGATTAGTGTATACATCTGCTGTTGCTACATATGGCTCTACTTTATATTTAGCACATTCTATTTGTGTTCTTGTGTGATTTATAGGGTTTATTAGTTTAAATAAATTATATGCCTTATCTCCTTCTCCTAGCATAGCAAAGGCTTTTATTACCCAAGTAGCAGCATGGGTATATTGGCCGCCATTTTCTCTAACTCCTGGTACATAAGATTTTATATACCCTGGGTCTAATTCTATATTTTCAAAAGGTGGAGTGAGAAGAGATATAATTCCTTCTTCTTCATTTACCAAATACTTTTCTACTGCTTTTAGTGCAGATATTGCTCTTTCCCTATCTCCTAGTTTAGATATTACAGACCAAGATTGAGAAATAGAGTCTATGCTACATTCTTTACTACGTTTTGAGCCTATAGGGATTCCATCATCAAAGAAGGCCCTAATATACCATTCTCCATCCCATCCATTAGTTTCTATGGCTTCTTTTAGGTTTAGGATTTGTTTATTAAGCTCTTCTACATGAGATATATCATCTTGCTTTTTACATATAGGTATAAAAAGTTGAAGTACAGTGGCTAAAAACCATCCTAGCCAAATGCTTTCTCCTCTTCCCATATAGCCTACTTTATTCATCCCATCATTCCAATCACCAGTACCCATAAGAGGAATATTTCTCATACTAAGGTTTATTCCCTTTTCAATAGCCCTTATACAATGGTCATAGATAGTACCTTTTTCTTTAGACTTATTAGGTACTTCGTATCTTTCATATTCTGTTTCTCTTAAAGGATCAGATTCTATATAGAATACCTCTTCATCTAATATACTATAATCTCCGGTTATATTAATATATTCTGCTACAGAGTAAGGCAGCCATAGTAAATCATCAGAGCACTTGCTTCTTATACCTTTATTGACCTCATTATCATATAAGGGATGCCACCAATGTTGTATATCACCTTCTATATATTGGTGAGCACAGTTTTCTAAAATTTGCCTTCTTGCTTCTTCAGGTCTATGGTACAATATATTTGTCACATCCTGTATTTGATCTCTGGCGCCATAGGCTCCACCTACTTGATAAAATCCAGCCCTAGCCCATATTCTACTGCAAAGGGTTTGATATATTAGCCAGGAATTCATCATATAATTCATAGACTCATCCTTTGTAAATACTTGTATAGTATCTACTGTTCTATCCCAAAATTCTTTGATGGTCTCTAAAGCCTTTTTAGATTCTTTTAAATCTTTATATTTACTTATAGTTTTATATCCTTTTTCTAAATCCCTTTCTTCTCCTAATAAAAGTACTAGCTCTTTTTCTTCACCTGGAGGAATAACTATCTCTATTTCTATCGCACCACAAGGGTTATACCCTAATCCTACGCTATTTGATAGTTTATCTAAATTAATCCCTCTAGGATTTTCATAATTTGGAATTTTACCTAAAAACTCTAATCTATCACCTGTATAAGATTTTATTTTTTCTGATGATGATATATAAATAGTACTATTTTTGAATTCAGTATTAGATGAATTTTTTATTTTGAATATGTCTTCAGTTTCCATAGAAGTTTCTATAAGAAATTTGGTTTCTTCATCTGTTACTCCTAATACAGGTCTAATATAGTATACTAATGTAAGTTTTCTTGTCTCATGTGTTGTATTTTTAAGATTTATTAAACTTATCTTTATCTTATCATCTATGGGTGCAAACATTGTAAGACTTTGTTCTATACCATGGCTATTGTGGTTAAAAACAGCGTAGCCTTTGCCATAGGTAACTATATATTCTTCTTCTCCCCTAATAGGCTTTGGAGTTATAGTAAATATTTCCTGAGTATCATTATCTTTTAAATATATAATCTCACTAGGCAAATCATTTATTGGGTCATTATACCAAGGAGTTAATTTGTTTTCCCTGCTATTTATAGACCAAGTGAATCCAGTTCCACATTCAGTTACAATAAATCCAAAGTTTTTATTGGCTATAACATTTATCCAAGGCATTGGAGTATTAAGATTTTTTTGAAGTCTAATTATATATTCTCTTCCATCATTTGAAAACCCACCATAGCCATTAAAGAATTTTAGTTCTAAATCTGTATTAGATATTTTATATTCTACACTACTTCTCTTTGATTCTTTACTCCTTATTTCCTTGTACTTATTATTGTTATTAATCTTTAATTCTTCTTGGGCATCAATAATCAAGGTTGCCCATTTATAAAATAATCCTTCTTCATTTTTTTCTAATGTATTTGAATTTTTAACATAGATTCCACCATAAGTATCTATTACATTTCCTCTAATTTCATGGATAACTTCTATTATCTTTTGATTTAGGGGTCGATAATACATATCTTCTTCTTCAAATAATACAATAAGGTCTACTATAATACCTTTATAGGACCAGTATTCATGAGCATGGATTATTTTAATTAGATTATCTAATCCTTCCATATCTTTTATATTGATTAGTACTATTGGATTATCACCAGATATTCCATGGGCCCATAATCCTTCCTTCCCCTTATCTGTTGTAGAGATTATATCTTTATATTTTTTCTTATTATTATCTTTTAGATAGAAAATATATGGTAATAGTTCTTCATAAAACTCAATATTCGAGTGAACAAGGTTTAAATAGCCAATTTCAGTTTGACTTTTAGTGCTTATAAGATCCATAGCCATATTAATGTTTTCTATTGTACCGTACTTATTAAGTATATCCCTTATTTCATCTCTACTATGGGTTAGCCCAGTAATATAATATACTTCAACTTTATCATTAGGCGGTATACTTACTTTTTTACTAATACTCATTATAGGGTCAAGTACTATTCCAGTAGTATTCGTATTGCCTTTTTCCATGGCTTGAGGCTTTCTTAATGACTTTCCCCTGCCTATAAAGTTACTTCTATTTGTTTCATAGCTAATAATATTGTCTTCTTGTCCAAAGATCTTAATTCCATGGAAAATAAAATTAGCTTCTGATTTTTTCTCTCTTTCTCTTCTATGAGCTAGGAGTCCCCCTTCGTTTTCTAATACCTCAGTTTTTACAAATAGATTACTAAAAGACATGTGAGCTAAATCTGAATGATATGTAGTTCCAGTTACTTCAAAGTAACTAATGGTTTCTAATAATGCCTCTTCTGTTCCATGATTTTTTAATACTACTTTTCTTACTTCTCCTAACTCTTCAGGTAATAAAAATACATCCATTGTAGATTCAATATCTCCATCTTTTCTATTAAAACAAACTCTGTCTGTGGAGAAAGAGACATTATAATCATCTGGCATTACAAAAGTAGGAGCATAAGTAGTAGACCATACTTTATTATTTTTTAAATCCTTTATGTAAATAAATTGACCATAGGAATTTGAAAGAAAATCTTTTCTCCATCTATTAAGGAATACATCTTTATTTTTTGAAAACCCTTCTCCCATACTATTTATCATCATGGTATAAGTTCTAGATGATAAAACATGGCATTTTATATCCCATAGGTCTTCTATTCCATATACTCTATTGATCCAAAGTATTTCTCTGTCTTTGTAAAATACATACTCATATGGATTTTCATATTCATTAGATAAATAGAATTTACTTGGTATTTTTTCTTGTAACAGGTATTCCCCGCATTTCATCTGAGAATCCCTATGAAACCTTTTTACCATAATATTATTGTTGATAAAATTATTTATAGAAACAAATATCATTCCTTGATGATGGCTCATATAGGATCTTATAATTCCTTTATTTAAGTGTTTTGGAAGTCTAGTTATAGTATAATCTACAGATTCATAAAATCCATATTTCCCTTCAAATCCTGCTGACTTCATTCTCTTAATATTCTCTATGGCATTGGGATAGTCAAAGTTTAATGCTAAAAATGTAGAATAAGGTGATATTACTAGTTCTTCTTTAAGTCCTCTTTTAAATCCTAATTTAGGCACACCAAAAGCCTTATATTGATAATTAAATTGGGAATCAAAAGCAAAATAGCCTGATTCAGATATTCCCCAAGGAACTTTTTTATAATTACCATAATCCCTTTGAATATTTATACAAGTTGTATAAGTTTCATCAAGTAATGTGTTTTTAAAACTTTTAATGGTTAAAGCTGGCATTAAGTATTCAAACATGGTGCCAGTCCAAGAGGCTAAGGATATATATCCTTTTTCTTTTACTAAGGGTTTTCCCAATTTAAGCCAGTGTTCTGGTGGTACTTCTCCCCTTGAAATTGCAATATAGGACGTAGTTCTAGCTTCTGAAGCTAACAAATCATAATATATATTTAGTACTTTGTTTTCATCTACATTATATCCTATATAAAATAATTGTTTGTTTTTATCATATAAGAGCTTCATATTGGTAGCATTTATTAGTTTTTCAATTCTGTTGATTAGTTTATTTTCCTCTAAACCAGATTTATCTAAATACTCCTTTAGTCCTTCTTTTAGAACTATCAAGTATCCTAGTAGGTTTCCACTATCTACAGTAGATACAAATATAGGTCTTAATGGTTCTAAAGTTTCAGTATCATACCAATTATATAAATGACCTTCCCATTTTTCTAGTTTTTCTATAGTCGTAATAGTTAAATCTACTAAATTAAACATTTCTTCTGTATTTATATATCCTAAATCTCTACTAGATAATACAGATAATAAATAAAAGCCAATATTAGTGGGAGAGGTTCTATTGGCTGTTCCATTATAGGGATATTCTTGATAATTATCGGGTGGTAGGTAATTGTTTTTCTTATCAGTGATTTGTCTATAGAAATCCCAAGTTTTTTCACCTATGGAATGGAGTAACTCTGCATCCTCTTCTTTAGGTGTTATTCTTTCTTCAATATTTTCTTTACTTATATAAAAGGCTACCATAGGTCCAGAAAGCCAAAGAATGCCAAAAAATAGGCTTAATATTAAGTTTTCATAATTAAATAAATAAGTTAATCCAACTAACAATAAAGCTGCAATGATGTTTGATTTCATTTTTCTAAAATACCCAGAAAGACTATTCCCTAATTTTTTCTCCATATCAAATGCAGTAGTCCATTCGAGTAGATTTCTTCCTGATATAAAAACTCTATATAGACTCCTTAATATAGCATTAAACATCACTACCCCTTCATAGGGAAGAAATATAATTGACAAAATTCCTTGATAAAGAAAAACTCTACATCCTCTAATTATATTCCCATGAAGCTTTATATTTTGGCTTTTTAAATCTTTATGGAATATGTTGTTTATTACCACAAATAAAAGTTGATGGAAAAATATAAAAAGAGATAGTATTATCCAAGTATTTAAATTAATATGGAAAAAGCTTATACCAAATATTAGCAATAAAAGAGTAGTAGGTAGTAAAGACCTTCTCATATTATCTAATATTTTCCACTTAGATATAAGAGAAATACTCTTACCCTTTTGTCCATATAGCCATTTAATTAGCTGCCAGTCGCCTCTAACCCATCTGTGTTGTCTCATTATATAAGAATTATATTTTTCAGGGTAACCATCTATTAAAAAAATATCTGTAGCTAATCCTGCTCTTATATAATTGCCTTCTAGGAGATCATGGCTTAGTATGCTGTTTTCTGGTATAGTATTATTTAACACTTCATGGAAAATCTTTAAATCATATATTCCCTTTCCAGTAAATATTCCTTCATGGAATAAATCCTGATATATATCTGAAATAGCTCCACTATAGGAATCTATTCCTCCTTCACCTGCAAATATTCTAGTGAATAAGGATTTATTTGAGCTTTCAGTATTTACAATAATCCTTGGCTGGATTATTCCGTAGCCTGATTTTACTATTCTTTTTTTATCATCTAAAGCTGCCCAATTTAAAGGATGTGCTATTGTACCTATTAATTTTTTTGCTGCATTTATTGGAAGATTTGTATCAGCATCTAGAGTAATTACATATTTAATATTTAGGTTTAAAACATCATTAGATATAATATTAAAAGTAGTATCCTCTCCTAGTAAGAGACGATTAAACTCAACTAGAGCACCTCTTTTTCTTTCCCATCCCATCCATTTTCTTTGGGTATTTGAAAATGTTCTAGCTCTGTGGAAATAATAAAATCTATCTTTATCTGCAGGATATTTATTATTCAGTTCTCTAATTATTTCTAGGCCTTTAGAGAATGTTCTTTCATCTTCATCGGTATATCTTTCATTTCCATCTTTAAAATCACCTAATATACCAAAATAAATATTTTCATCTTTGTTAGATAGGTAATATATTTCCAATGATTTAGCTATTTCTTCTACCCTTGATTCATTAGGCAATAAACATGGCACTATTACAAATGTAGATAGCTCCTTAGGAATATTATCCTGGAATTCTATTTTTGGAATAACATTAGGTTTGTAACTTTTAGTAAATAATTTATTTATTATATTTATAGAGATAGTAGCTGCTGGTATATATGCTAAAATAAATATAATGTAGTTTCCATCTCTATAGGAAAAATAAGAAAATATAAAAGATAAGAATAAAGCTAGAAATACAATAGGAAAAATATACTTTATTTCCTTTATATAATCTTTTTCTATCCTCTTATTTGAAAAACCAAAATCCTTATATAATCTTTCTATACCTTCATCTAATAGATAATATCCTATATGAGCTCTTTTATCTCGAATGCCTTTATCAAATTCTTCATTTGAAAATTCAACAATTTTTTTTGCTAAATATATTTCTTGAACATGAAATCTATAGGCTAATTCTTGAATCCTGTGTCTATAATAGTTTTTTGAACTATAGTCCATTTTGTCATACATATTTAGCGGGTCTTGTCTTATTGTTTTTTCTACTAAAGATATACTATTAAAAACATTTTCCCAATTTAAGTCGTAGATAGTTCTAAGACTTGTGATGCCATATCCTAAATATAATTTATATTGAGAAAGGTTTCTATATTCTTTTTCTAACAATTCTCTAACACTACTGCCCAAATAATTAAGTTCTTTATCAATTTTTTCAAATATATCTTTAGACGAAATTTTTTCTTCTTTTATCTTTCTTCTAAGTCTTTCTACTTCTGTAGAACTCATGTTATGGATATTGACTATAATATTTTCTATGGCTTCTTCTGAAGAGATGTCTATAGATTCTACCTTCTCCCATTTTTCATACACTTTAAGTAGATCTAAAAGTACTTTTCTTGTATGTTGTATTAGACCTAAGGATATGAAATTAGGAAGATGATATATTTCTTCTAGAGTAAGTGTTTCATCTTTTTGAACTGTATTTATAAAATCAATTAGGCTTTCTTCCGTGATATTAGCTTTTATATTTGATATATTATCTAGGGCAAGAACATATGCCCTAGGTAATCCTTTAAATAAGCCATTATCTATAACATTTACTACTATCTTTTTACTTTTTTTAAAATTGTCTCTCAGCTCTCTGTACTTTTGTTCAATATAATAAAAATTATCTAATATCCACTGGCTTCCTACTGGAATATTTTTACCTCTGCTTAACTCTTGATTTAATATATTATATGCTTTATTAATATCTCTAAAAGAATCATTTAATTCAGCTAAAAGAAAGGCTTTTACATTAGCTACTTCCTTTGTTTTATATAAAGATATATCTATATTTATTTTATCACCTTTTATAAGTGGCCACATATTTCTTCCTTTCAACTTTTGTTTTTTATTGGGACTCAATCATCTTTTTAATTTTATCATCATAGAAGGTCCACAGCTCTTCTGCATATTCTTCATTTAGGGCTTCAACATAAATATTAAACTGAGGTTTTTCTTGATCTGGAATAATTAGAGCCCAGCCTTTTTCATCAATGAACCTTACTCCTTCTTCCATTTCAATCTTCTGCTCCTTATCTTCAGCTAGTCTTCTAATAATACTTCCTTTATCATCCCAGCTACATGGAATTTGCTTTTTTATGTAGAAGTACTGAGGTATTTCAGCTGCTATTTCTTTAAGACTAGTGTTTTCACCTATAATATAATCAAGTATTTTCCCTGAGGCTAAAACATTATCAAAGTTTAAAATATACTGAAAATCAATATTCCTATTTAGCATCTCTTGTATAAAATTAGATATATTTGTCTTTGAATAAATAGTATTTCCCTCATATTTATTTACTATCTGTTCTACGATTCTAGGAAAATTATAAGGGATAACAGCTTTATCTAAATCTCCACTTTTAAAACCAATTAATAGAGATAATAGGAAGTACTTTTCATCATTTATTACATTAAAGCTATCTACTACTATAAGTTTTTCACCATCTCCACCATAAATAAAACCTAAATCTCCTTCTTCATCAAAAATTATATTTTGAAACTCTTCTATTTCCATTTTTCTGTTATAATCAACCACTTTTGCAATACAGCCAATTTCTTTTAGAAACTTTTCTGCTAAGTTAACTATATTTTTCGATGGAGAAGCTATAATAATTCTAGGAATTTTATTTTTTATTTTATCTATATTTTTTAACCTTGAAACTCCTTCCTTTAAATAAACTAAAGAAAAATTATAGATATCTACTATATCTTTAACATCACAGACTTTACACCTTTTAAAATCTTCAATAATTAAGGTGTTTTCAATTTTCCTTTCAGTATTTTTATCTATATTTGCTCCATCCTTGTTTATAAATTCAATATGTAATTCATCTTCATTGTTAATACCGCAACTAATATGAACACCACCATCAGCCTTATAATATTTAACTCCAAATCTACACATCGGCAATGTACTATCTTTTATATCTATTACTTGAGCTCCAGTAGATATAATACCTGAAGAAATAGAGTTTTTAATAGCTTTAGATATACCATGTTCATCACTACTAATTAGATAAGTTCCCTTATTTTTAATCACCGAAGAAAAGCTGCTACCAATTCCAACTGCTATTTCTGGAGTAATATCTATATTGTATCTGCCAGAAATATTTCTATATCCAAAAAGCTTTCTTGACTTTTTTTCTTCCCAAACCAAATTATCTTTTACAACTACTCTATCAGCCACAGTTTTATATGGCCATATTTTAACCTTAGGCTTTATAGTTGTATCTTCAAATATTTTTGAATAGGAGCCTATTACTGCTCCTTCAAATATTCTTATTCTTTCCTTTAATAATACATTGTTGCACAGTACTGCTTTTCTGATTTCACAATTCTTTGATATATTTACATTATCCCAAATTATACTTCTTTTAATAGAAGTACCTTCTTCAATTACACTATTATTACCTACAACTGTATATGGTCCTATAGTTGCCCCTTTTTTAATAATACAATCTTCTCCAATATATACAGGAGGTATTATTTCACAACCTTCTTCAATAATAGTACCTTCTCCTACCCATATATCTTCTTTAGTTGTATCTGATAAATGATAGTTCTTATTGTTTTTTAAAATGTCTTCATGTACTTTTACATAAGTGTCTAAATCACCTATATCACACCAATAATCTTCAGATATATAACCATACATCGGAATATTATCTTTTAAAAGCTTTGGAAATAAATCTTGACTAAAGTCAAAGTTTTCTCCTATTTTACAATAATCTAATACCTCTGGTTCTAAAATATATATGCCTGTATTTATAGTGTCTGAAAAAACTTCTCCCCAACTAGGTTTTTCTAAAAATCTAATTATCTTACCTTTTTCATCAGTTATTACTACACCGTATTCTAGAGGAACTAGCTCTCTTTTTAGTACTAATGTGGCCTTTGACCCTCTTTCTTTATGAAATTCATAGGCTTTAGTTAAGTCTATATTTGTAAATCCATCCCCACTAATTACAACAAAAGTACTATCTAAAAATTCACCGGCATTCTTTACACTGCCTCCTGTTCCTAGAGGATGATCTTCGATATAGTATTTTATATTAACACCGAAATTCTCTCCTTCTCCAAAGTAATCCATAATCATAGAGGGCAAATAATAAAGTGTTACTCCTATATCTCTTATTCCATGTTTTTTTAATAAATCTATGGCATACTCCATTACTGGTTTATTTAAAATAGGTACCATTGGTTTAGGCAAATTACATGTCAATGGCCTTAATCTTGTGCCAATACCTCCTGACATAATTATACCTTTAATTGTAATCACTCCTTTTGTTAAAAACACTAGTATAAGTTATTGTGTGAATTTTGTAAGAAAAAATACATGAGTTGAAAATTGAAGTGAAAAAAGGACAGTTCCTAGTGCATTGCTTACAACAATGCAAAAAGAACTGTCCTCACTGCACTCAAGAACATAGCCATTATTATGGAAACATCCTATTTAGATTTAAGCATTTTCAATTAAATTATGAATCTCTTTTTGTAACCCCTCTAGCTTTAGATTTAAGTCATGCAAATCTTTTGTTAATGTATTTAATGTTCTATTGAGATTTCTGCTTACATTGTAAACGTTATTTAGTGAATCATTTATTTTACTTTGAACAATCCAGTCAGAAATAAGTCCATCAAAAAAATAATCAGCAAAAGTATCAAAGGAATCAACGTTTATCTTGATATCTGTCGGAATATTTACATCAAGCAGTTCTTTATTAAATACTCTTATAAGTCTTTGAACCTCATTTACTTGCTTTTTCGCATCATCTATTCTGGAATGCTTTGCAGCCGTTGCTAATAATCCTCCGCCAAACATATCCCACTGTCCCCAACCTCTAGCACTTTCTAAGGTATCTGTTAATTGTTTTAAGGCTTTCATAGCAATATTTCCCGCATTAATTGCTTCCTTTATTTCCTTAACATTCAATTTTATATCAGTAACTCTATCCAATTTATCGGCTAATTTGCGAGAATTTTCGTCGGAATTATTTATTATTAAATACTGTTTTTCTTTAAGTAAGTTTTTATATTCTTCATCTAAACCCGTGTATTTTCTTAGTTCTTCTTCATAGGATTTGATTTCTTCCTCGATATATTTTATAGAGTTACAAGACTCATCATATTTAAGTTTTGCTGCAAGATACTCTTGTCTTTCTTTATCTAACTGTTCCTCTTTGCTTCCTAATATAGAGTAGAAAAGTCCTGTTAAGCTTAAGGCTTCAAGTTTTTCAACATCTTTTTCCTCCTTATGCAGAATTCTGCCGAACTCCTCGTTTTTGCTTTTTAGCATTTTTAATTCTTCTTTAGACTGTTCTAGCATAAGCCTAACTTTCTGTTTTCTTCTTAAATTCTCTTTAACTTCAAAAAGCTTTTTATTTAGATCTAAAAACATTTTTTCACTCCCTCCCACCTTACAGTTCAAACAACTCTCTAATCTCTTTTTCACTAAGTTTTGAAACAAGAGTTTCACCTGGTTGAATTACTGAATCTATTAACTCTCTTTTTCTTTCTTGAAGCTTAAATATTTTATCTTCTATGGTTCCTTGTGTTATTAGCTTCATAACGTGTACTACATTTTCCTGCCCTATTCTATGAGCCCTATCTGTAGCCTGTTCTTCTACAGCAGGATTCCACCATGGATCAAAATGAATAACCGTATCTGCTCCAGTTAAGTTTAAGCCTGTGCCCCCTGCTTTTAGAGAAATAAGGAAAATATCTCCTTTTCCCTTGTTGAAATTATCCACTAACCTTCCTCTTTCCATTGTATCTGTTGAACCATCAAGGTAAAGATATTCTATTCCCTTGCTTTCAAGTGTATTTCTTATTATTTGCAACATACTTGTAAATTGTGAAAATAGCAAGATTCTATGTCCGCCATCTAAAATATCATTAATTAGCTCCTCAAGAAGCTGAAGTTTTCCACTTTCGCCATTAAAGCCTTCAATAAACAAGGATGGGTGACAGCATATTTGTCTAAGTCTTGTTAAACCAGCCAATATTTTAATATGGCTTCGTTCAAAGCCTTTATCTTTTATTTCTTCTTCTATTTCACCTTTTATTTGATTAAGGTATGCTAAATATAGCTTCTTCTGCTCATTAGTAAGCTCAGCTACAAGCTTATGCTCTATTTTATCAGGAAGCTCTTTTAAAACTTCCTTCTTAAGCCTTCTCAAAATAAATGGCTTAATATATTTACTTAACTCATCCAGAGACTTTTTATCATTTTCCTTGACAATAGGTCTTTCAAATTTCTTTGTAAATTTACTATGTGAATGTAAATATCCTGGCATTATAAAATCAAATATTGACCATAGTTCCGATAAAGAATTCTCAATAGGCGTTCCTGTAAGTGCGAAGTAGCTTTTCGCCTTTATTTCCTTTACAGAATGAGCATTTTGAGACATTGGATTTTTAATATGCTGAGCCTCATCTAATATACAATATTTAAATGTAATATTCTCATATAGTTCTATGTCTCTTCTAATAAGTGGATAAGAAGTTACTACTATATCATAATTCATAATGTCTTCTATATTATTTTGCCTCTCATCCTTGCTTCCTGAAATCACTAATGTGCTTAGCTCTGGAGTAAACTTTTCAACCTCTGCAGCCCAGTTATATACTAAGGAAGTAGGCGCTACTATAAGGTTTGGCAATTTATTGCCTTCTATTTTTTCTGATAATATAAATGCTAATACCTGAAGGGTTTTACCTAGTCCCATATCGTCTGCTAATATACCCCCCATACCATAAGAAGCTAATGTCTTTAACCATTTAAAGCCAAACCTTTGATAGTCTCTAAGTATGCCTTTTAGCTGTTCTGGTATAGTATAATCTATGTCTCCAGGTTCTCTAATATTTTGTACTAGCTCTTTAAACAACAGATTTCTTTTTATATAGTTATTTTCTGATTGTTTCAGCTTTTCATCTAAATATAAAGCTTTAAACTTAGGTATTTGCATAATGTCTTTTTCAAAATCCTTTTTATCTAGCTCCAGATAATCCAATATTTCTGACATGCTATTTAATTCGTCTATTTCAAGGGGTAAGTATGAGCCATCTTTCAATTTATAGTATTTTTTCTTTTCTCTTAGAGAATTAAAAACATCTATTAATTCTGATCTACTTATACCATCAATATCAAAGCTAAATTCCAGCATATCATTTTCAGAATTTAACCTAACCCCTCCTGAAAAAGAAGATATATCCTTTATTTTTACATTTTTAAAGGCTTCTGAGTAAAATACACCTGCCTTCTCCTGAAGCAAAGGTATTTTCTCATAGACAAAATCAAACTTCTTTTCATCATCATCAAGATAAATCTGATTGTTTTTTACTTTAAATTCTGAGGTTTCAAAAATACTAATAATATCTTTTTCTTTCTCTAAATCCCTTATGAGTATTCTATCCTCCTTCGCCTTCTTTTTCTCACTTGAAAAGGGATTTATTACTATATCACCATAAATATATTTTAAATCCGCAAATATAGCATCTTCATTAATATCTAAATATACTTCTGGCTTTAACTCTGGCTTATATATAGATGATTGTACTTTAGGGTCTATTTCCACTTCTCCTATTTTTTCAATAAAAGGATATACTTCCGATACAAAATTTTCATTATATTCTTGCGGTATCTTAATTGAATTATCTTTTTGTTTAATCAGAGCAGAGTAAAAAGGAACAAAATATTCCCTTTGCTGTTTTGAAGTCTTATAAACTGTATCTTGTCTAAAAAAATATTCTCCATCATTTGTTAGTGGAATAAGTAACTTCCCGTAGTCAACATTTAATACCAAATCCATTCCACACTTATCTAGATTGAATTTTAAAGGAATATTTTCTTCTAGTATTTTTACTTCTCCATATTCTCTGTTCATAATAATAGCTTTAAAGCTTCTATTTTTCATAATTTCAAAGAATCTCTTTGTAGTTATAGATGTAAAATTAACCCTTTTTCCTTTAAATAAGCTTGTTTTCCCAAAACCATAGACATTTTCATTGATTATTTTTTCTGTTTCGTAAATTTCTTGCAATAGGCTTATAATAGGTTGGTCTATATCGTTAAATTTATGAATTTTAGGATCAAAGGTAAATTCTTTTCCAAACTGCAATTCTTCATTATTTTCTATACTTTCTAATAGTTTTTTTATGCTTTTTACAACATAAAGCTTTTTGTCTCCCATACGCAAGCTTATATAAGAAGCATTCTCCATACCTGAATAAGGGTTTGGTTCAAATTCATAGGTTATTTCAAGCTGAACAGGACTTTTTATATCTAACTGCTTGTATCTAAAAAAATCTAATATATTTTTAGCTATGCCATGTGACTTGACTTTATCATATTCTCCTCTTTCATCTCTTTCCTTAATTTCAAATAATGTAGCTACAATATGCTTACAATATCCCCAGTATTCATCGTATGCTGGACATGTACAAGATCCTCTATGGAAATTTCCATTTATATCAAATTCTATTTTTACATTATATTTTTTAGTACCTGAAACAATAGCGTTAAATGACATTCTCTTGCTATTAAATAAAAT
Source organism: uncultured Clostridia bacterium (assembly GCA_964470635.1). GTDB lineage: Bacteria > Bacillota > Clostridia > Tissierellales > Proteiniboraceae > Proteiniborus. The sequence goes on from CAYYDM010000052.1 coordinate 16,908, forward strand.
TTCCCTTACTTTTTGTTCTCTATAATACTGTTGCCCTTTTATGTAAGTAGTACGAAGAGTGGATAATTTCATAATTACTTCTTCTGTAATATTAAACATAGTTCACCTCAATTGATATAAACCTATATTGATTTATTTTATATACTAGAATAAAAAACTAAGACTATTATATCATAAATATTAACAGCTAATTTTACTTTTTTCTTATTTTTCCCAATTACAATCCCTACTCTTTACAATACATTGTGCCGCTTTCAATATAGTGTTAAAATAGTATATATTTATTACTTAGGGAAAAGAGGGACAAAGATGAGCTTAAAGGAAAAAGTAAAAAATCTTCCCACTTCACCTGGAGTTTATCTTATGAAAGATTCTCTTGGAAGTATTATTTACGTAGGAAAATCTAAAAATCTAAAAAGTAGAGTTGGCTCTTATTTTCTAAATTCAAAGAATCATCCTTCTAAAATTGAAAGGCTTGTAAAAAACCTAAAGGATTTTGAATATATCCTTACAGATACAGAATTTGAGGCCTTTATGCTAGAATGTAGACTTATAAAAGAGTTAAAGCCCATATATAATAGGCAAATGAAAACCCCATCCTCATATGTCTATATAGAAATAAATACTGATAACGAAGATACAGGCATAAGAATTGAAAACAATCTTAATAAAAAGCACTCTAGCATTTACTTTGGACCATATACAAGCAAAAATACCGTAGAAAGAGCTATTCAAGGTATAAAAGAATTCTGTAAAATAGATTGTAGCAGTTCTTCCAAAAAGAATGCTCCATGTTTAAACTATTCCTTAGGTTTATGTATTGGTATGTGTCTAGGTGGTGCTGCGGCTAAAGAATATAATAAAATCATTTTTAAAATAATAGAATTGCTAAATGGTACTGACATGACCATACTTGAAGAAATGAAGCAAAAAATGCAAAGTGCATCTGAAAACTTTGATTTTGAAACTGCTGCAAAATATAGAGACTATATAAGTGCGATTAAAACACTCCTAAGTAAAGAGAAGGTAATCGAATTCACAGAAGGCAATAAAAATATCGCTGTAGTTGAGAATTTAAATGATTCAATTATAAAGCTTTTTCTTATCAAGGGAAATAAGGTTCTTTTTAATGAAAAACATAATCTAGATACCTTAAGTAGCGAGGAAATATACACCAAGATAAAGTCCAGTATTTTAAATTGCTTTAAAGATAATGAACTAAGCTTAACTATAGAAATTAGCAAGGAAGACATAGATGAAACTCAGATAATATACAGCTATCTTAAAAGCAATAGCTGTAACTATATTATAATTCCAGATGAATGGCTGGTTTCTAGGGATTATGGATATATTGATGAAGCCATCTTCAATTTGCTGAAGCTTCAAAAAAATAGCTAAAAAGCTTAGACTCCATCGAAATGGGGTCTTTATTTATTCCTAACTATAGAAATCGTATTAATAATGATAGGAAGTTATTAATCTGTTCTCTTTTTTCTATATTTCTGTATATCATGAAAGTCCTTTATCTCTAATCCTCGCTCTCCTGCTAATGATTCTAGATGATGGGTGAATTCGTGTAATAAAGTGTCCTTTAGCTTTTGACGCAATGTTCTCATAGATACTCCATTATAGACTTTTTTAAAGGAACCATAGTAGATTACTATGTGTCTGCCAGTTATGCTTCTAGAATATTCCCCCATTATATATAGTCTGTCTATTTCCCTACTTTCAGGATGTATTTTGTACTCTGGTAAAAGAATGATTCCTTCATTTAATTGTTCAAAAAAATATTTAGGTATTTCTTCTGCTATTTCATCAAGTATTTCATGAATTTCTTCTATTGTTGGAAAGTTATCCAT
>CAYYDM010000053.1:0-18245 GCA_964470635.1 uncultured Clostridia bacterium
ATCTATAAATATGGCGCTGCAAGGGCGATTAATCTATCTCGTTTATTCTTTTTTGGATTTTTCTTAATACCAGTAATTATTTCCTCATTGATAAGATATATCCCAAAACCTAGATTTCTTGAGTCAGATCAATTAGAAGTGTTTATAGAAATGGTTTTTAATGATTTTACCACATGTAGTTTAATTTTTTTAGGTATAGCATTAGTGATATACGTAATAACAATGCTAATAAGTATAAATCAATTTAAGAAAAATAAAATAATGTAGAGTTACAGGGCAGGTACGTTATGATGCGCCTGTCCTTATGACTCCCAACATTAATAAACAATCAGAAGAGGTGGTCATTATAATAGCTAAAACAGTTGAACAATCTAAAACAAGCATTGGAAGCTTAATGGGACAAGAACATACTAATATTGCTTGCAATGTTCACGGTGGCGAGATTATGAAATTAATGGATAATGCGGCTGGGATAACGGCAGCTCGACATTCTGGAACTAATATTGTAACAGCTAGGGTAGAATGCTTAGAGTTTCATTATCCTATATATATAGGTGATTTAGTTACCTTCACAGGAAAGCTGAGCTTTGTTGGGAACAGCTCTATGGAAGTTTATGTCGAAGTTATAGTAGAAGATATAAGGAATAAAAAAGCTCCTAGGATAGCAGCTACAGCTTACTTTACTATGGTGGCTTTAGATGATGAAGGTAGACCCACATCTGTACCTTCTTTAGAAATAATTAATGAGGAAGAACGAAATTTGTTTGAAGCAGGGAAGAAACGCTATTTAGCTAGGCACAAGGGAAGATAGAATGTATTATGTTTGTTTAAACTATTGGCAAATAAGGAGTTCATAGACTAGAAATAATCTATGAACTCCTTATATTTTATTATACTGTTTTTCAATATCTTGAAGGATTTTCACCTACTAACATCGAATATATGTTCTATTAAGCGGAGGTGTAGATAATGGAGATAAGATGTATTCACACAGGAGACCTTCATCTTGGAATGGAATTTAAAAGTGCAAGCTTTGATAAAAATCAAGCCAATACACGAAGAATAGAATTGTGGGAAACCTTTAATAGAATTATAGATAGATGTAAAGAAATAAAAGCGCATATTTTGCTAATAGCAGGAGATTTGTTTGAGGACGAATATTGTTCTGTGGCAGATGTTAAGAGAATAGATGCTAAGTTTAGAGAAATTAGCGATACAAAAGTAGTTATATCAGCAGGAAATCATGATACTCTTGGAAAGAGATCTTTATATAAATTAATAAAATGGGGAGACAATGTTCATATTTTCGAGCCAAATTGTATATCTAAGATTGAATTTAATGATATAAATGTGGTAATATGGGGTCTTAGCTGGGATAAAAAATTAGAGCGTGATAGCCTATTTGATGGAGTTAAAGTGGAGGACATAAGTAAAATCAATATTCTTCTTGCCCATGGCGATGCCTTAAGTAAAGACTCAGAATATCTTCCAATAGATAAAAATGCTTTAATAGAAAGTGATTTTCAATATATTGCTTTAGGACATATTCATAAACATCAGTTTATTAGTGAAAATATTTGCTATTGTGGCAGCCCTGAACCCCTGGATTTTGGTGAAACAGGCAGTCATGGAATTATAGAGGGTACAATTTCTAAAGATGAAACTAAAATGACATTTAAGCCTTTTGCTAAAAGAGAATTTATCATCAAAGAGATAATAGTAGATGAGAACATGAATTATAATGAAATAATAGATACAATCAAGTTAGTTGATAATAAAGAAAATAGAATGAAAAATCTATATCGAACTATTATCACAGGAACAAGGGATAGCAATATTAGTATTGATGTAAAAGATTTAAAAGAATACTTATTTAATGAATTCTATTACTTAGATATAATTGATAAGACTACTCCAGATTACGATTTAGATAAGATTTATAAGGAAAATTCTGATAATATTATTGGCCTTTTCATAGAAGAAATGAAGAAACAAGGATTAGATAATGAAATAGTAAAAAATGCACTATATTATGGACTAGAAGTATTACTAAGCGAGAAGGTGAAAAAATGATTATTACAGAGCTTTTACTGACTTCCTTTGGAAAGTTTAAGAATAAATCTATTGCCCTGGAAAATGGATTTAATATCATATATGGAGATAATGAAGCAGGAAAAACTACTATTCACAAATTTATTGAAGGAATGCTTTTTGGATTTTTTAAGCCATATAGTAAAAAAAGACTATATTCTGAGGACTACGATAAATTTTTACCCTGGGAATACACAGATTACAGTGGGGTACTAAAATATATTGTGGATAATGACATATACAGAATAGAAAGAAACTTTTTAAGAGGCAATGATGAAGTCCATATATTTGATGACAAGACAGGAGAAGATATAACCCATCTTTTTGAATACGACAATGTAACTAGACTTCACCAACCTATGTCAACTCATATGGGATTAAACAGCATTGTTTTTAGCAACACTATATCAATTAGTCAGCTGAAAAGCAAGGCCGAGGATGCATTGGCAAAGGAAGTAAAGGATAGCTTAATAAACTTAGGTGGAAGTCTTGATGAAGATATTTCAATTAAGAAAGTATTAGAAAAGCTTAACGAGAAAACAAATGACATAGGAACTGAAAAAAGAACTAAAACATCACCTTATGGAAAAATAGTTGAGGAAATAGAGCAGTTACAAAATGATAGGAAAAAAGCATTAACTGTTTCAATAGAAGTAAAAGAGCATCAAGAAAAAGCAAATTCTCTTTCTGATAAAATTAGGGAACTAAATGAAAACAAGGCTGATATTGAAAGTAAAATTGATCTTTTTGAAGTGCTTCAAGCAAAGGAGAAGTATAACGAATGTTTGAATCTTTCAGCAGAGATTAATATACTAAAAAAACAAATTGACGAACTTAAAGAGTTTGAACTATTGAGCTACGATGATTATACGGAGACCATTAAATATCAACATGAGATTAAAACATTAGATGAGGATAAGGAAGTATTGAAGGATAAGCAAAATAAAGCTTTAATAAGACAGAAAAAGATTAAAGGTTTAACTAGTCAATGCAGCTATTTTGAAGGAATAGAAAATGATAAAATTGAACAATTGACAGTCTACTATAATTTTATGGAGCAGAAAAAACAGGATTTAGAGCAAATATATAATAAGCTCTCAGAAAAGTCAGGACATAAAATAGACTATAATAATAAAAATATAAATGAAATCCTTTATGGATATGAAGAGTTAGAGGAAGAAAAAAATAGCCTATTATATAATAATCAATATAATAATATAATGTTTTTGAACACTAGAATGGATGAGAAACTAAGAAGTATAAAGAAAATAAATATTTTAAAAGCCCTTTCAGTTTTAGCAGCATTGGTAAGTTTAGTCTCAGGATTTGTAGTATCTAAAGCTCTATTTTTTGTATCTGCTATTCCAATGGCACTTTTAATATACTTGTTCTTTTCATCCAAAGAGTTAAATAAATATATTAATGAGTTAAAGGTGCAAATGACCGATATTGATGAGAAGGAGAAGCAAAGGAAAACAAGAATTGAAGAGCTAGAAAAAGATATGCTAGACATACTTGCTTCATATGACTGTAAGTCAAAGGCTGAACTAAGAAAACTAGCCAACGAAATAGCCCAAAAAAACTACGCGGCAAATGAAATAATGGAACTAAAAAACAAGAAAAATGGTCTAATTGAGGAAATACAAACATTAGAGGATAATATCCGTAGATATGTTAACCTTATAAATGAGGACATTGTTTCTTTAGAAAGCATCAAAAAATTAAAAAATGAGTACTCTAAGTATTTAGAACTAAAGAGACAAGAAACAGAATTAGAAAATGAGATTAATGAATTAATAGCAGAATTGAAAGAAGTTGAGATAAAACAAAAAAGTCTAGAAGAAAATCTGAAAAGGATATTTGAGAAGAATAGTGTAAATAGTATCCATACATTTAAAGAAGGTCTAGAAAAAAAGAAAAATTATGAAAAATCTCTTCAATTGCTAGAGAGCAAAAAAAGTTTGCTTAATAATATATTAGGAGATAATAATATTGACTTTCTAAAGAAAAAGTCTCAAGACTTTGCTGAAACCATAGAGCAGAATATTCAAGGATTAGATAAAGAAAAATTAAATACTGATTTAAAAGAAATTAATGATACAATATTAGAAACAAAGAACGATCTAACAAGATTTGAGGAAAAAATAAGAATTCTAAGCTCATCAACAGCTGAGCTGGTTCAGTTAGAAGAAGAACTAATAAGAAAAAGTAGTATTAAAGATGAGTATGAAAGAAACTTATCTTCACTTGAACTTGCTAAAAATACTATCGATAAAATATCTAGAAATATACAAAGAGATTTTGCTCCTAGGCTTAACAGTGGAGTTGGAAAAATAATTGAAAAAGTAACAATCGGCAAGTATGGTGAGGTAAAAATAACTGAGAATCTAGAGATAAAGGTTGTAGATCCTAGTAATAATAAACTAGTTGATATTGAAAAGCTAAGTGGTGGTACTATTGATCAATTGTATTTTGCAATGAGGTTTGGGATTATTGATATCATAAAAGAAGGTAACAGTCTTCCACTTATACTTGATGACTGCTTTGTACAATATGATAATGACAGACTTGAAAACATTCTAGAATTTTTATCTAAAGAAAGCCTAGAAAGACAAATTATATTATTTACATGTCATGAAAGAGAAAGCAAAATACTTCAAAAGAAAGGTATAGAGTTTAATTTAATTAATCTATAGCCATACTTAATGCATTACATTAACCTATAGAAATCTGAAAAATTAGCGTTTTATGAGTTAATGTTAAACATTAACATTAATATTGGGGGTGATATTATGGCTGTATATGGGATTGCAGATCTTCATTTAGATTCCACAGGAGAAAAGCCTATGGATATTTTCGGTGAAAATTGGACAAATCATCAAGAGAAAATATTTAATAATTGGAAAAATACTATAACAGAAGAGGATATAGTTTTAATTCCTGGAGATATATCTTGGGCATTAAGATTGCCAGATGCATATATAGATTTGAAAAAAATAGACCAACTTCCTGGTAAAAAAGTCATAAGCAGGGGGAACCACGACTATTGGTGGTCTACAAAATCGAAGCTAAAAGAGCTTGATTTAAAAACTATTCATTTTTTACATAATGATAGTTTTTTATATAATTCTATTGTAATATGCGGTGCAAGAGGATGGGCAGCCAAAGATAGCGATGAGTTTGATTCCCATGATGAGAAAATATTTGCTCGTGAAATAAACAGACTTGATATATCCCTTTCTTCCATTAAGGATAACACACTAAAGAAAATAGTAATGATTCACTATCCGCCTTTTAATGTAGAAAACAAATCAGCAAACGAGTTTGTGGAGGTCATGATAAAGCATAATGTAGAAAAATGCGTATATGGCCATCTACATGGAGAAGGGCATAAGTTTGCAGTTGAAGGAAAAATAGAAGGAATAGATTTTCACTGCATATCAAGTGATTATATTAATTTTATACCTAAAAAAATAATAGAATAGAAATACAATAAGAATGTAAATTTTATAAACCCAACCTTTAACCCCCAACTATGTGGGGGTTCTATTATGTACTTTTACCTCGTTTACTAGTGACAAAATAGAACTAACAAATACAGAAAAATATGGTATTATTATATTAATAAGAAACGTGTAAATACTTACCAAATAAATAATGAAGTATTAATAACATAATAATTAAATAATAAGGGGGAAACCAAAATGTATAGTGAAGAGGTAATATTAAAAAACGAAACGGGCCTTCACGCAAGACCAGCAAGTCAATTTGTTTTTATGTCATCAAAATTCAAATCTCACATTGTAATCATAAAAGACGAGAAAGAATACAATGCCAAAAGTATAATGGGAGTACTTAGCATGGGAGCAGGAAAAGGAACTAAACTAACAATTAGAGCAGAAGGAGAAGATGAAAAAGAAGCTGTTGGAGCGTTAAAGGCATTGGTAGAGAGTAACTTTGGTGAATAGGAGGTTTTTTTGTGATCGGAATAGGTGTATCACCTGGAATCGGAATAGGTAAGGTTATTATAAAGAAAGAACCTACAATAAAAATTGAGAAGAAAATCATAGATGAACCTCAAAAGGAAATTTCCAAACTAAATGTTGCTAGAGATAAAGGGAAGGAACAAATAGAAGCCTTATATCAACATGCTTTTACCACCATAGGCAAGGAAGAGGCTGGTATATTTAGGGCTCATAGAATGATACTAGAAGATCCAGAATTTTTTGGTCAAATAGAAAATAAAATAATTGAAGAAAAAACCAATGCAGTATGGGCAATATCAGAGGTTACAAAATTTTTTACCGATATGTTTGAAGCTATGGAAGATGAGTATATGAGGGAAAGAGCAGCTGATATAAAAGACGTTACAGGGAGACTTATAAGAATAATACTTGGAATAGAGGAAACAGATTTAACTAATTTATCTGAAGAAATAATAATAGTAGCAGAAGATTTGACTCCTTCAGACACAGCCCAAATGGATAGGAATAAAGTAATTGGTTTCATAACGGAAATAGGAGGTAAAACAGCCCATTCTGCAATTATGGCTAGGACTTTAGAAATCCCTGCTGTTGTTGGCTTAGAAAATGCTACTAAGATTATATCAGATGGTGACTATGTAATACTAGATGGAGATACTGGTACTGTAATAATAAATCCTGAGGAAAATATTGTTGAAGAATACAAAAGAAAAAAAGAAGATTTTATTGATTTTAGAAAAAAACTCGAGCAAGTTAGAGGGCAAAAGAGTATTACTGTAGATGGATTTAAGGTTGAAATAGCTGCAAATATAGGAACTCCAAAGGATGTTGATGGAGTAATAAACAACGATGGTGAAGGAGTAGGCCTTTATAGAACTGAATTTCTGTATATGGATAGAGACAAGCTGCCTACAGAAGAAGAACAGTTTGAAGCATACAAAGAAGTGGCTGTAAAACTAGAGGGTAAGCCAGTAATTATCAGAACTTTAGATATAGGTGGAGATAAAGAACTATCATATCTTCAGCTACCAAAGGAAATGAATCCATTTTTAGGCTACAGAGCCATAAGGCTTTGTCTTGACAGAACTGATATTTTTAGAACACAGCTTAGAGCCTTGCTTAGAGCAAGTGCTTTTGGGAATATCAAAATAATGTTTCCCATGATATCGGCTATAGAAGAGTTGAGGAAAGCCAAAAATATTTTAGAGGAAGTAAAGAATGAGTTAAGAGCTGAAAATGTAAAGTTTAATGAAAATATAGAAATAGGTATTATGATAGAAATACCTGCAGCTGCAGTAATATCTGATTTATTTGCAAAAGAGGTGGATTTCTTTAGCATTGGAACAAATGACCTAATACAATACACAACTGCAGTAGATAGGGGCAATAGAAAGATATCCTATTTATATAATGAGTTCCATCCTGCGCTTTTAAGATTAATAAAAATAGTAATTGATAATGGACATAAAGAAGGAATATGGGTAGGAATGTGCGGTGAAGTGGCAGGAAATCCACAGTTGATTCCAATTCTCATCGGAATGGGACTAGATGAATTTAGTATGAGTGCTTCATCAATGCTAAGAGCCAGATGGATAATAAATAATATTTCTAAAAAAGATATGGAAGGCTTAGTTGAAAAAATACTAAAACTCCCAACTGCTGAAGAAGTAAAGGAGTACATAAATAAAAATATAAAGATAGATTAAAACTTATGAATTCCTCCTTAGACTTTATAATTGACAAATTTTATTAGAATAATACATATTGGAAGGAGAACAAAATGGCAAAGGAATTAGAGGTAAAAGTATTAGGTATTGATAAAAAAGATATTGAGGAAAAGCTTCAAAATCTTGGTGCAAAGCTAATAAGTAAAGAGTACCAAATAAATACTTTATATGATTCGGAAGATAAAATAATAGAAAAGTTAGGCGATGGATATTTAAGAGTACGAGAAACTAGAAATTTATTAACAGACGAAGCAGAAATTTTCTTTACATTAAAAAAGAATGTATCAAGTGATGTAGCTAGAGAAAACATTGAAATAGAAACAATGGTTACGGATAAAGCCGCACTTAATGCAATACTTGAGCATTTAAATCTTAAAGTAATACATGAAGGGACTAAAGAAAGAATCTCATATATCTATGGAGACATAAGATTTGACATAGATACCTGGGATAAGTCTACTTATCCATATCCTTATATGGAGATAGAAGTAACAGAAAAAGAAGATATTAAAAAGGCAGTTGAACTCTTAAAATTAGACGAAGAAAGTGTAACTACAAAATCACTAAGAGACCTTAGGGCAGAACTTAACCTAGAAGGGATATAGGCCGTGAGTGTGTATTTTATTAAAGCCTAACTTAGCATTATTAAAGTAACTTAGGGGGGATAACAATGAAAAGGTACCTTAGAAACATGAACATGTTATCATCTGAAGAAAACGCTAGCCTTAGTAAATTCAAGGTTTGTGTAGTTGGCTGTGGTGGTTTAGGTGGATACATAATAGAGATGTTGGCAAGGTTGGGAATTGGGCATCTAACTGTAGTGGACGGAGATGTTTTTGATGAAACAAACTTAAATAGGCAGTTCCTATCAGACATGGATTCGATAGGAAAGCCAAAGGCCTTAGTAGCTAGGGATAGAATAAATAAAATAAATCCACTTGTTAAGGTAGAAGCCATTAATGGAATGTTAACAGAAGAAAATTGCTCTGAAATACTAAAAGGGCATGATGTTATAGTGGATGCATTGGATAGTATAAATACTAGGCTTGTTGTCCAACGTTATTCTGAGGAGCTAAATATACCACTTGTACATGGGGCTATAGCTGGCTGGTTTGGGCAAGTGACAACAATTTTTCCTGGAGACAGGACTTTAGATATTTTATATAAAGTAAAAGATAATAAAGGATTAGAAGAAGAGTTGGGCAATCCCTCTTTCACACCTGCACTAATAGCTTCTATAGAGGTAAGTGAGGTATTAAAGATTTTAATAAATAGGGGAGAACTCCTAAGGAAAAGATTACTCATAATAAATACATTTAATCAAGAATATGAAGTCATAAATCTTTAAAAACTATCAATTAATCACCTTTATAAATTTAAGGCATAAAATAAATTAATGAGATAGCAGCAACTTAAAGTATAAGGTGGTTATGTGTATGGAAAACAAGATGTTTGAAAATATGCAAAACATAGCTATGTTTGCCTTACCGCTCTTAATATTTACTTTAATTAAGAGAGGCGGCGGGTTCAAGGCAGATGTGAACTCCAGTGAAAATTACCAAGATAAAGCCAAAATGATTAATGAAATAAGGCCTTACTTTCTTGAAGAAGACCAGCATATCTTAGGTAAGGTACAGGATATTTTTGAAATACTCAATAGAATTGATAGAATAATTAAAAGCAACTATAATGACAGTGTTAAAGCCTTAAACCAAGATTTATCAATGCTAGATAGAAAAGAAAAGATATTGACTAAGCTTGCGAATTATATGAATGACAGTAACAGACAAATAGCAGAAGGTGTAGTAGAAACAAAAAATAACATACTTAAAACAAAAGATAATCTTGAAGTATATTCACAAGCAGTATCCACTCAAAATTTAGATAAAATTACATCAATTATGAAGCTGGCAAATTCTATAGAACCATTAATGCCAAGTAAAGGTAAAGCACAGATAAAAAAATTAGAAAAAATTGTTGATATAATGAAAGCCTCTGATGATCAATTTAAGCCTTTATATTAGTAGAGGCTTTTTCAATTTTTAGGCAGGATTTCAAAGAGAAAGTGTGGAATAAATACTAGAATTAGGACTAAAGATAAATTAAGATTCCTTTCAGAGGAATCTTTGAACTGTTAGCATAGGGTAACCTAATACAGTGAACGAGAGATACGAGGAGGAAATAGAATTGGACAAAGTAGCAATTATTTCTGATATTCATGGAAACATACCTGCACTAAATGCAGTTCTTGATGATATTAAAGAAAAGAATATTGATAGAATAATATGTCTAGGAGATTTGGCAGGTAAAGGGCCTAATCCTGATGAAACGGTAGACATTATTAGAACAGAATGTTCTGAAGTGCTCATGGGAAATTGGGATATGATGATAGCTAAAGAAAATGATTTTGAAATGGTAAAGTGGGCAAGAGAAAAGCTTGGAAATGAAAGACTAGAATATATTAAAAATCTACCTTTTTCATTAGATTTTTATATGAGTGGAAAGCTAACAAGATTATTTCATGCATCACCTCAAGGTGTGTTCCATAGGGTTCACAGTACTAGTCCTATCGAAATGATACTTGGGATGTTTGACAACACAGAAAACACAGGAAGAAATCATGCAAATAGAAAACCTGATATTATTGGATACGGGGATATACATGGAGCATACATAAAATATTTTGATGATAAAGTTATATTTAACGTTGGCAGTGTAGGCAATCCACTAGATTTGACTTTGGCATCCTATGTAGTTTTTGAAGGTGAATTTGATTGTAGAGATAATAAGGGGTTTCAAATTAACTTTATAAGAGTACCTTACGATATAGAATTAGCAATTAAATTAGCAAAAGAATCGAATATGCCAGAAATAGATGCATATATTAATGAATTAAGAACAGGAAGATATAGAGGTAGAAAATAAATCATTTATTAATAAAACTTAATATTTGTTTTGTAAATAATAAAGGAATAACTATAGTAATATAGAATAATTTCCTTAATAATCCATGAGGAGGATAATATTTTGAGAGATATTAGATTACAGAAACTAGCACATTTGATAATTAACTATTCATTAGATATTAAAAAAGGAGAATACCTACAAATCAACGGAAGTGTTGTTACAGAACCTCTACTAAAAGAACTCTATAGAGAAGCACTAAAGGTTGGAGCATATCCTGAAATTACAACTTTTCTAGAAGGTGTATCGGAAATGCTGTTAAAAGAAGGAAATGATGAACAGCTAAAATTTGTTTCACCACTTAACAAGACCATGGCAGAAAAATATGATGCCACCATACATTTACTAGGTGGACTCAATACAAAGGAGCTGGCAGGAGTTGACCCACAGAGAATAGTTGCTAGAAGAAGAGGTTTAAAAGAAATAGTAGATATTAAACAGAAACGTGAAGCTAATGGAGAGTATAGATGGTGTTTAACTCAGTTCCCTACTCATTCTGATGCTCAAGAAGGAAATATGTCTCTAGAAGAGTACGAGGACTTTGTATTTAAGGCTGGATTAATAGACAAAGATGATCCAACATCAGAATGGAAGAGAATCTCTGAAGAACAGGAGAAAGTAGTTAAGTATTTAGATAAAAAGAAAGAAATACGTATTGTATCAAAGGATACAGATTTAAGAATGAGCACAGAAGGTAGGAAGTGGATTAACTGTGACGGTAAAGTAAACTTCCCTGATGGAGAGGTATTTACTGGTCCAGTAGAAGACTCAGTAGAAGGACATATTAGATTTAGCTTCCCTGGAATATATGCAGGAAAAGAAATCGAAGATATAAGACTTACATTTGAAAAAGGTAAAGTAGTTAAGGCAGAAGCAGCAAAAGGAGAAGAACTTTTGCATGCGCTGTTAGATACAGATGCAGGTTCTAGGATATTAGGAGAAATAGCCATAGGAACAAACTATGGAATTCAACAATTTACAAGAAATATGCTTTTCGATGAGAAAATAGGAGGAACAGTACACGCTGCAATAGGAGCTGCTTATCCAAGTACAAATGCAAAAAATGAATCTACTATCCATTGGGATATGCTTTGTGATATGAGAGATGGAGGAAAGATTTATGCTGATGGTGAACTTTTCTATGAAAATGGTAAGTTTTTATTTGAAGTAATAGAAAAAGGGATATAAACCAAAGCACAAAATAAATTAATCTAAAGATCCTTTGCTAAAGCTCATGATGACAGGATTGGACCGATATTATTTCATTCCGTCACTTCGAGCAAGGAGAAGGGTCTGTTTTTTTATTTGAAAAATTAATATTTTATAAAGAAGGAAAAATTATTAGAGTATCGAAATAAATATATTAAATATCTATTATAGATTCTAAGGAGGTAAGTCAATGCTTAGCAAGTCAATTATAGACGATGTTTTAACAGCTGCTCTATCAACAGGAGGAGACTTTGCAGAAATTTTTGTAGAGGATAGATTTAACACAGGACTTTTGCTTGTAGGTGGAAAGATTGAGAGTGGAGTATCAGGACGGGATTATGGTGTAGGCATAAGGATATTTTATGGGTTGAATAGTATATATGCATATACAAATGATTCAACAAGAGAAAACTTAATAAAAGTTGCCAAAGAAGCAGCTGCAGCAATTAAAGGAAGTAAAATAAATCAAGTTTTAGATTTTACTAAGGTAGATATAGACAATATTCATCCAATAAAATTGCTTCCAAGTAATATCGAAAAATCTCAAAAGGTTGAATTAATGAAGAAAGCTTACAATGCAGCTAAAAACTACGATGAAGTTATATCTCAAGTTACAGTAAGATATCTAGACAATGAACAAAATGTACTTATAGCCAATTCTGAAGGATTACTTGTGGAAGACAAAAGAATCAGAACTAGGACTGCTATTTCTGCTGTTGCTTCAGCTAATGGTGAGATGCAATCAGGATCCTATGGTCCTGGAGCACATATGGGCTTTGAATTTTATGACAAGATTAACATAGAAGACTATGCTAAGGAAGCAGCTCGAATTGCAAAAACAATGGTATATGCAGATTTATGTCCAAGTGGGAAAATGCCTGTAGTTATTGACAATGAGTTTGGTGGAGTTATTTTCCACGAGGCATGTGGGCACGGGCTAGAAGCTACATCTGTTGCAAAGGGCACATCAGTATTTGCAGGGAAATTGGGGGAAAAAGTAGCATCAGATGTTGTTACGGCAATAGATGATGGTACTATACCAAATGCTTGGGGTTCCCAGAACATTGATGATGAAGGCGTTAAAACTAAGAAAAACGTATTAATTGAAAATGGAATATTAAAGGGTTACATGGTTGATAAACTAAATGGATTGAAAATGGGAGTAGAATCCACAGGTTCTGGCAGAAGACAGTCATATAAATATGCTCCAACTTCAAGAATGACTAATACCTATATTGCAAATGGAAGTTCTACTAAGGAAGAAATCATAGCTAACACAGAATATGGATTATATGCAAAATACATGGGCGGCGGTTCTGTTAACCCAGCTACAGGTGATTTTAACTTTGCAGTAAGCGAAGGATATATAATAAGAAATGGAAAGATAGCAGAACCAGTAAGAGGTGCTACCCTTATTGGAACAGGATTAGAAGTACTTAAACAAATTGATATGGTAGGTAACAATCTTGACTTTGGCCAAGGTATGTGCGGATCATTAAGTGGCTCTATACCTACAGATGTGGGGCAGCCTACTATAAGAGTAAAAGCAATAACAGTAGGTGGAAGAAAGGGTGGTCAGTAATGGCAAATAGAGAATTAATAGATAAGATATTTAATAAAGGAAAAGAATTAGGCTTAGGAGATATGGAAGTATATATTCAAGGAAATAAACAATTTGACACAAGAATATTTGAAGGAGAAATTGACAAGTACAGCATATCAGATGAAATAGGTCTATCCTTTAGAGGAGTATACAATGGGAAAATGGGGTATTCATATACAGAAAAGGTAGATGAATCTTCAATAGACATACTTATAAAAGAAGCTATAGAAAATGCAGTAAATATAGATAGTGAAGACGAAGAAGAAATATTCGAAGGCTCTAAAGAATATAAAGAAGTAAACACGTATAATAGTGAACTTGAGAATGTAACCTCAGAACAAAAAATTGAATTTGCAAAAGCGCTTGAAAAGGCAGCTTTTGAGACTGATAAACGTGTGACCTCTGTTAACTACTGCTTATATGGGGAAATAACAGGGTATAGCTTGCTGGTAAATACAAAGGGATTAAATCTAGAAAACAAGTCCAATATAGCTGAAGCCTATGTATCTGTAGTAGTTAAAGATGGAGAAGATATAAAAACTGGAGTAAAATATATTATAAGCAACGACTTTTCAAAGTTTAATGCAGAAGAATTAGCAACAGGTGCAGTTAATGAAGCATTATCTATGCTAGGAGCTGATAGCATAGAATCAGGAAAATACCCTGTAATACTTAGAAATGATGTGGCAGCAAATATATTAGAAGCATTTGCCTCAGTTTTTATTGCAGAAAATGTACAAAAAGATTTATCCTTATTAAAAGGAAAACTAAATGAAAAAATAGCAAATGAGTTAATTACTATAGTAGATGATCCATTTTTAGCAGAAGGAGTAGCTTCAGCTTCTTTTGATGGAGAAGGGGTAGCTACTAAATATAAAAAAGTAATAGACAAAGGAGTTTTAATGACTTATCTCCATAACTCTAAAACTGCTAAAAAAGATGGTGTTGAATCTACTGGAAATGCAAGCAAAGGCTCATATAAATCCCCGATTTCAACAGCACCTACCAACATGTATATTGAAAATGGATGTACTGATATAGATCAAATGATCGGCAGTGTTGAAAAAGGTATTATGATAATTGATGTTCAAGGACTACATTCTGGTCTAAACGCAGTATCGGGAGATTTTTCACTTTCTGCCTATGGATATGTAATAGAAAATGGTAAGATAAGCAAACCTGTAAATCAAATTACAATAGCAGGTAATCTTTATGAAGTACTTAAGAATATTGATGCTGTAGGGAATGATTTAGAATTCTGTCTTCCAAGCTTTGGGTATATAGGCTCACCATCTCTTAAAATTAATAGTTTAGCTATTGCAGGCAAATAAAAAAACAAGGGAAATCTGTGAATTTCCCTTGTTTTATCTAGTATTAACTCTTTGTCTGTCTCTAAATAATAGGCTAATGCAATATAGTCCAGCTAATCCTACAAGTCCATATACTATTCTGCTTAAAAGCGTAGCTGGACCTCCAAAAAGTGTAGCTACAAGATCGAAACTAAATAATGAAATTAATCCCCAGTTTAGTGCTCCAATAATAACTAACACTAGTGCAAATGTATCCATAATACCACTCCTTAATTATTGTTTTTGCATATCATTATTATTGATTAATATTTGAGTTTTTATACCCCTTTATGTAAAAATTAACAATAACATCGAAATAAGTAACACATTTTGAGAACAAGAATAAAATATAATATACATCATAGGTTTACATAGCTTTGGCCTATTGATAGAACTTTATATAAAAGGGGAGGATAGTATGTCATTAGAAATCAGTAGTAACATGCCAGTACAAACAGAAACAGTGGAATGTGAGAATAACCAAAATTTATTATTTTTCTTTTTGATATTAGTGGTTATTTTCTGCAACTGTGCCTTGTTTGAAGATATGGATGAGAGCTTGCTTTTCTTCTTTTTAATACTAATCGTGATATTCTGCAGATGCTTCCCTTGTTAAAGCAACCCAAAGTTAACCCTAAAAAGACAGGTTTCAAAATTATTTTGAAACCTGTCTTTTTAATAACATGTAAAATTCATTTCTATGTTATAATATATAGTACATTTATTTTACTATAAGATAAAAAGATAATTATTTAAAAAAACATGCAAGGAGAATGAGGTAAGAATGGCAGGTCAGTCGGATAATATGAACAAGTCAAAAAGTGTTAATGTTATTGTAAGAAAATTATTTTTTATTGTATTAGGAAATTTATTTTGTGCTTTAGCTTTTAATTTATTTTTTATACCAAGTAAGCTTTTAAGTGGTGGAGTTGGTGGCTTAGGAATAATGATACAGTACTTAACAGGTATTCCCTCGGGTATACCCGTATTTATAATAAATTTACCAATATTCATTATAGGCAGTAGAATGGTAGACAAGGAATTTGTAACATATGCATTTATATCTACTTTTGTTTTCTCATTTTTATTAACTATAACAAATGGTATTGGCAAATTCTTTGTAATAGATGATGTGCTATTGGGAGCAATTTTTGGTGCAGTTTTTAACGGAGTTGGAATGGGTCTTATGTTTAGAAACAGAACATGTCAAGGTGGACTAGATATAATTGCTGCAATTCTTAAGAAAAAATATAATATAAACATTGGAACAGGGCTTATGGCAGTAAACACAGTTATTATTTCTCTTTCATCAATATTATTTGGGTATAAATCAGCCATGTACACACTAATCGCATTATTTGTAGGCTATAAGATATTAGATAAAGTTCAAACTGGATTTAATGTTAAAAAGAATATTTTAATAGTATCTGACAAATCAGAAGAATTAGCAGAAGCAATAATTCAAAGAATTCATAGGGGAGTTACTTTTTTAGAAGGTATAGGTGGATATACTAAGGAAAACAAAAAAGTTATATATTGCATCGTTACATCAAGTGAAACAGTAAAACTAAAGAACATAGTTGAGGAAATAGATCCAAAAGCTTTTCTCACAATAAATGATGTAGTAGAGGTAAGAGGAAGTAGTTTCCAGAACGTAGGTATGTAAAACAAAATGACAAAAGCATTAAAATAAGTATGAAAGTGATTGTTTTATAAAAATCATTTTTATACTTATTTTATTTTTTTTGGTTAAACTAAATACACTGGGAGGTGTATTTGAAATGAAGAAACATTTTTTGATTTTGTTGATTTTAGTTCTAATACTTACATCATGTAGCGCAGGTAGATTAAATAGACCAGAGAAGCCTTATAACCAAGGGAAAAGTGGTCCTGATATAAGCACTGATGAAGGAGGAGCTGGTGGGAAAAACATAGCCAATAGAGGTGATATAGAAGCAGATATAAACTATTTTGACATCAAGGAAGATAGAATGCTAACAAATTCTTACTTAAGCAAAACTGAGGAAAAAAAGGATATTCTATTTCAAGGGAGCAAAGCAAATAATACCTCTAATAAAAGTATTCCAGAAAGCTTTGCCAATAATATGAATGTAACAGGGAATGCACAAATGTATGTCACACAAATACCTAAAGATATAGATGTAGATATACAATATCACAATTATGATATACCTTATGATTATTTGTTGATTACATCTGCTGATGCAAATATTTATAAAACACCTACTCTTGATTCAAATATTTTGGGAAAGGCAACCCAGTATTCCAAGATTAAGCTTGAAGGCAAAGCAAGCCTAAATAGGTTATATAGCTCACAAGAATGGTATTTAATATCTTGGCTTGAAAATGGGAATACAGTTTATGGATATGTTACAACAGATAAAGGGGAGCCTAGAAAGTTTAGATTTGATAAAATGTCTGAGGAATTAAAAAGATTAGAATATGAATTAACTCAATATAAATATGGATATGTATCTAATTACAAAGATAGGAATGGTTCTCCACCTCTAAAAAATGGGAAAGCTCTAGATGAGTTTGGGATTCAAGCCTATCAAAGTGCACCAGCTTATTATACACTCGAAAATAAAAATGAATTTAGATATTTTCCTGATGGAATGTTAGTTTTTATCCTTGATGAGGCAAGTGGACATTTTAGGGTTAGAAATCTTGTATATGATGGAGACTATTGGATACCTAAGCATTTTATATCTTTTGATGACAATCTAGACAGACTTGATAAGGCTGTAGTAGTAGATAAAACCAATCAAAATGAAGCATTATTTGAAAATAGAAATGGAAGATGGACTATGATTTCATATACACTTGCAACAACGGGAGCACCGGAAGAGAACAAATATGAAACTCCAACTGGCAGTTTTAAAGTATTACAAAAGAGAGATAAATTTTATTATTTAGATCATAGGACGAAAGAAATAGGTGGATATGCACCTTATGGTACAAGGTTTTCTGCTGGAGCCTATATACACGGAGTTCCAGTTGACTATGTGAAAAAGGATGGAGAAAATATTGATCCAGGAATAAAAGAATATTTACTAACTATAGGAACAACTCCTAGATCAGCAAAATGTGTGAGAAACTATACAAGTCACGCTAAATTCGTATATGATTGGGCTGACTTAAACCATACAGCTGTAATAATAATTGATTAGTTACAAAAAAGTCTTCTTCAAGCAAGAGGACTTTTTTATGACCTAACCCGATTTTCCGAATGTATTTGTCGGGAAATCGATGGTAGGTCAAACGCAACGAGCACCAACCTTATTATAAGTTTATGATC
>CAYYDM010000054.1:0-17411 GCA_964470635.1 uncultured Clostridia bacterium
CGAGCACCAACCCTATTGTAGGTTTATGATAGGAGTGTCCGTTAGGACCAAATTTATGTGAGCGTTAGCGAACAAATAAATTTGTGTAGCGAGACTGCTTATGACCTATTTAACCAAGTTTCAGGGAGGGGAAGACGTGAATAAGGAATTGGAATTTGCAAATGAACTTATTGACTTTATCTATGAAAGTCCAAGTAATTTTCATGTAGTTAAAAACATAGAGAATATACTAGATAAAAAAGGATTTAAAAGACTTGATATAAGAGAGCGTTGGAACATAGAAAAAGGTGGAAAATATTACATAGAAAAGAATGGCACAGCTTTAATAAGTTTCGTAATTGGTCATGGTGAAATAGAAGAAGAAGGATTTAGAATTATTGGAGCTCATACCGACGCTCCAACCTTTAAGATAAAACCAAATCCAGAAATAGTTGTAGAAAATAATTATTTAAAGCTTAATGTGGAAACTTACGGCGGACCTATTTTGTCTACATGGCTAGACAGACCATTAGGATTAGCAGGAAGAGTTAGCTTAAAATCTGAAAATCCATTATATCCAAACATAAAACTTCTAAATATCAATCGACCTGTTTTAATAATACCTAATCTTGCTATTCACATGAATAGAAATGTAAACGAGGGAGTAGAGCTTAATAAGCAGAAGGATATGTTACCTCTATTATCTTTAATAAATAAAGAATTTTCAAAAGATAATTACCTAATTAAGTTGATAGCTGAAGAACTAAACATAGATGAAAATGACATAATAGATTTTGATTTATTTTTATATGAGTTTGAAAAAGGAAAAATTGTTGGACTAAATAATGAATTTATTTCATGTGGGAGATTAGATGACTTAGCTATGGTACATGCTGGAATAGAGGCTTTAGCAGAATGTAGTGATTCTAAGGCTACTAATGTAATGGTGTGTTTTGACAATGAAGAAGTTGGAAGTAGTACAAAACAAGGTGCAGATTCTCCAATGCTTAGAACAGTATTAGAAAGAGTGGTTTATGGACTTGGAAAAGACAAGGAAGACTTTTTCAGAGCAGTATATAGTTCCTTCATTATTTCAGCAGACATGGCTCATGCATTGCATCCAAACCATACAGATAAACATGATCCTACAAATAAGCCTATAATAAATAAGGGTCCAGTAATAAAAATAAATGCCAATCAATCATACACGACAGATAGTGATTCAAGCGCAGTGTATGAAATAGTATGTAAAAAAGCGGGAGTTCCAGTTCAAAAATTTGTTAATCGTTCTGACTTGAGAGGAGGTTCAACTATTGGACCAATATCCTCTACACATCTTGACATCCGTTCACTTGACATAGGAAATCCAATGCTTTCAATGCACTCCATAAGGGAATTAGGAGGAGTATTAGACCACTATTATATCAAGAAATCCTTTGATGAGTTTTATAAAATATAAAGCACTTTAAAAATGACACTTTAGTCTTTTGGACACTTACTAACATTTCTTAGAACCTTAAATAAAGACCCTTCGAATTAAATTATTTTTGAGAAGGGTCTATATTAATATAGAAAGGTGATTTAAATGCCTATAATCACAAAAATTGAACAGCAAAAAAAGAACACTCAAAGGTATTCAATATTTTTAGATGAGGAATATTCTTTTTCAGTTAGTGAAGACACACTTGTAAAGCTTAGATTGAAAAAGGGGAATACAATTGACAAAGATGAATTAGAGCAAATATTAGAGCAAGAAGAGATAAATTTATGTAAAAGCTATGGTCTAAAACTATTAGGATATAGAGCTAGAAGTGAAGCGGAAATAAAAGATAAAATGATTAAAAAAGGTTACAGCGAAAAATCTGTTGAGGAAGCCTTGAAATATTTAAGAGAGTTGAAATATATCGATGACGAAGAGTATGCAAGGCTGTATATTAAAAATAGAGTAAATACAAAAAAACTAGGTTACAATCGTATTAAAAGTGAACTTTACCAAAAACGTGTTAATGGTGCAACCATTGAAGATACAATGAAAGAAATTTTTAGTTGTGAAGACGAATATGATAGAGCATTGGAACTTGCAGAGAGAAAAATGAGCACTTCTTATAAGAATGATGATACTCAGGCTGCTTATAGGAAACTAGGGGGATTTTTACAAAGAAAAGGATATTCCTTTGACACTATTATGAAAGTACTAAATAAGGTTTTGAAGTAAGCAGCATTTGATCCTCTAGTATGTGAAGTAGCACATATCTTAACTAGGGTTTTTGGATTATAAAAAAATATAATATTTACGAATATCTGAATAAATATGTGAATAAGCTAATATATTTTACTAAAGATAGTAACTGGGGGGAAGTGGCTATGAAGATTTTAACTAGTGTTGCTTCTATATTGCTTATAATAGGAGCTATAAACTGGGGACTTGTAGGCTTATTCAATCTAGATTTAGTAGAAACATTATTCAGAAGTAGAGATACAATGACAGCAAGAGTGTTATATTCCTTAGTAGGATTATCAGGAGTATATACAATATTATATTTAATCTTTTGACCCAAGTTGATGCTTGGGTTTTAATTTGCCTTTTCTGATTATGTTTTTATACAACAAATAGACACAAGAACTAATTTCTGATAGTATTAGAATGTATATAGCTTGAAAGTTATACCTTATATTAAAACAAAGGAGAGTTTTTTAATGGAAGAAAAAAAAGTATTAGCAATAGTCAACGGCAAGGAAATTATGGAAAATGAAGTAGAAGCTTTTTTACAAAGTCTTGCTCCTCAGATAGCAGTACAATTTGGAGACAAAGAAGGAAGAGCAAAACTATTACAAGAACTTGTAAACCAAGAATTATTCTATTTAGATGCTGTTGACAATAACCTTGACAAAGAAGAAGACTTTGTGGCTGAGCTTGAACGTGTAAAAGTAAACCTTTTAAAACAGTATTCAGTTGCTAAAATATTAAATAGTATTACAGCTACTGAAGAAGAAATCAAAGACTATTATGACAAATTTAAAGATACATTTAACAAACCAGAAAGCGTTAGAGCAAGTCATATACTAGTAGATGACGAAAGTACAGCTTTAAATATAATAAAGGAAATAAAAGAGGGACTTACTTTTTCAGAAGCTGCAAAAAAACATTCTAAATGTCCTTCAAATGCAAATGGTGGGGATCTAGGATACTTTACTAAAGGGAAAATGGTTCCTGAATTTGAGAAGGTAGCATTTACATTAAATAAGGATGAAATTAGTGAGCCAGTAAAAACTCAGTTTGGATATCACATTATATTAGTGACAGATAAAAAACAACCTTCTGAGTCTACTATGGATGATGTAAGAGATGAACTAGCAAGACAAATCATTATTGTAAAGCAAAATAATGCTTATTCAAAAAAGGTTGCAGAATTATCAAATAAATATGAAGTAACAATCAAATAATATGTCAATCAAAGCTCTAGTGTTTACTAGAGCTTTGAAGTTAAAGTGGCATTAATACATCATATTTTTGATACAAACCTAAAAAAAGTGTTATATTATTATTATAGAGTTATAATGTTTATATTTTCTTTTCTTATATTATTGTTAAATAACAGTATATTTGGAAAGGGAAAAGAGGTGTTATTGTGTTACTACAAATGTTGAGCAATTTAGTAGATAAAGCTGGCCTAATAATAATCCTTGCATTCGGCATGTCAAAGATAAAACCCTTTAGAAAGCTGGTTTCCAAGAAAAACATCAGTCTAAGTGAAAAAATTATGCTATCTTTGATTTTTGCTGTATTTGGAATTATTGGAACATATAGAGGAATACCTATAAGGGGAGCATTAGCAAATTCAAGAGTAATAGGAGTTTTTGTAGGTGGACTTCTTGGAGGGCCATTTGTAGGTATTTTTTCAGGACTTATTGCAGGACTTCATAGATGGTCAATTGATATAGGTGGATTCACATCCTTTGCTTGTGCTGTTTCTACTTTAGCTGAAGGAATAATGGCTGGTTTTTTAAGCAAAGAATTATATAAAAGTGAGCATAGATGGCTATTTGCCTTAACAATGGGAATTATTGCTGAGGCAATGCAAATGATTATTATTTTATTATTAGCAAAACCATTCTCTGAAGCATTAAAGCTTGTTCAGGTTATAGGACTTCCCATGATAATAGCCAATTCTATAGGTATATCAATTTTCATAGTAATAACAGACAGTATATTTAAGGATCAAGAAAGGGCTGGTGCTTATCAAGCTCAGCTTGCTTTGAAAATAGCAAATAAAACTATAAAGTATTTTAGGAAAGGCTTT
The DNA here is from genome assembly GCA_964470635.1 of uncultured Clostridia bacterium. Lineage (GTDB taxonomy): Bacteria > Bacillota > Clostridia > Tissierellales > Proteiniboraceae > Proteiniborus. The sequence goes on from CAYYDM010000054.1 coordinate 4,281, forward strand.
AATAGTGATACCGCATATGAAACTGCAAAGATAATTAAGAACATGACTGGATTAAAAGCTGTGGCTTTTACAGATACAGAGAAGATAATAGCTCATGTAGGTCTTGGAGAAGAACATCATAAGGTTGGAGACAAGATAATGACAGATATTACGAGAGAGGTCATATCTAGTGGCATATATAAGATAGCAAATTCAAAAGAAGAAATTCATTGTATATACAAAGACTGTGAACTGAAATCTGCAATAATAGTACCTCTTAAAGAAGAGAATAAAATTATAGGAACACTTAAATTATATAAGAGTGAAGAAAATGCTGTTTCACAGGTTGATTTAGAGCTTGCATTAGGATTAGGATTGCTTTTTTCAACCCAAATAGAGCTTAGCAAAATTGATTATCAGTCAGAGCTTCTTGCAAAGGCTGAACTTAAAGCACTTCAAGCTCAAATTAATCCACACTTTTTATTTAATGCAATAAATACTATTGTTTCATTAACTAGAACAAGCCCTGAAAAAGCAAGAGACTTACTAATTCATCTGGGAAACTATTTTAGAAAAAATCTGCATACAAATATAGATGAAGTAGATTTAGAAAAAGAAATAGAGCATATAAAATCCTATCTAGAAATCGAGAAAGCCAGATTTGGGGATAAATTAAATGTGAAGTTTAATATACCAGAGAATATTGAATGTAAATTGCAACCACTAACACTACAGCCTTTAGTAGAGAATGCCATTAAACATGGAATACTAGAAAAGATAGAGGGTGGAACTGTAGAGATTGAGGCAGTAGACTGCGGAGATGAAACTCAGCTTATAGTTAAAGATGATGGAGTAGGTATAAGTAGTCAATATCTTGCTTCTATTTTTAATAGCAAAGAAGAAAACGACTCAATTGGATTAATTAATGTAAATAATAGATTGAAAAACAAGTATGGCGAGGACTATGGTTTAGATATTAAAAGCACTGTGGGACAAGGTACAATTGTAACAATGAGAATTCCAAAAGCACAGGGGGAGATGGAATAATGATCAGATGTATAATTGTTGACGATGAAATGCCTGCTAGGGAAGAGCTAAAATATTTATTACATGACTTTGCAAAAATAGAAATCGTGGGTGAGGCATCACATGGAGAAGAGGCAATAGAACTAAATAACAGGCTAAAGCCTGATCTTATTTTTTTAGATATAGCAATGCCCAAGTTAAGTGGTATAGATGTAGCCCAAATTATTATGAGAGAGCAACAAAACAAACCTCTTATAATATTTGTGACTGCATTTGAACAGTTTGCAGTAGAAGCTTTTGAAGTCAATGCAATTGATTACTTATTAAAACCAATATCAAAAGAACGCTTAGAAAAGGCGCTTGATAAGATTATCAATGCTTATAAGTTTACAGATATAGATTATGAAGAAAGAATTGAAAGGATGATAAATCATCTAAAGAATGGAAATATAAAAAAAATCAATAAGATTATGGTTTATAACAATGGAAGCCTAATACCGATATCACCCTCTGAGATATTATATTTAACAGTTGAAGGAAGAAGTACTATCATATTTTCAACTAAGGGTAGATTTGAAATAGGCAGTACTCTTAGTCAGTTGGAAGATAAATTAAGTTCAAATAACTTCTTTAGAAGCCATAAAAGCTATTTAGTAAATTTAGATTATATTGAGGCAATTGAACCGTGGTTCAACTCAACATTTATGATAAAACTTAAAAATGTAAAAGAAAAGATTCCTGTAAGTAGAAGTCAATCAAAAGATTTTAAGGAAATAATGGATATAAACTAATTGCATTTCACACTTGGCTCTATGCAAATGAAGTACAAAAATAAGCATCTTGCACAGAATAAAACCTTTTCCTTCTTATTATAGATTATAATATGTTTAAATAATTCTATAATAAACAAGGGAGGGTTATTTTTATGGTATCATTTTTATTATCTATAGTAGCTTTAATTGCGGGGTACTTTATTTATGGTAAATTTGTAGAAAAAGTTTTCGGAGTAGATGAAAAAAGAGCTACACCAGCAGTTGAAATGGAAGATGGAGTAGACTTTGTTCCAATGAGCTGGGGAAGAATCTTTCTGATTCAATTCTTAAACATTGCAGGGCTAGGACCAATATTTGGAGCGGTAATGGGAGCTTTGTTTGGACCTGCAGCATTTCTTTGGATTGTATTAGGAAGTATATTTGCAGGTGGAGTACATGACTTTTTCTCAGGGATGCTTTCAGTCAGACATCAAGGCAAGAGTGTTTCAGAAATAGTAGGTATCTATTTAGGAAATACTGCTAGACAAATAATGAGGGTTTTCTCAGTTATTTTACTTATCTTAGTAGGTACTGTTTTTATGACTGGACCTGCTGATTTATTGGCAAGTCTTAAACTAGGAGGGATATCAAGCTTAAATATCTGGTTAGCTATAGTTCTTATATACTATTTCTTAGCAACAGTTCTTCCAATAGATAAAATAATAGGAAAAATTTATCCTTTATTCGGTGCAGTACTACTTTTCATGGCAGTAGGGGTAGGTGGTATGCTAGTTATAAAAGGCTATAACATACCAGAAATAACACTTACAAGTCTTCATCCTAAAGGATTACCTTTATGGCCAATGTTATTTGTTACAATAGCTTGTGGAGCAATAAGTGGATTCCACGCTACACAATCACCTATGATGGCAAGATGTATGACTAACGAAAAATATGGTAGACAAGTATTTTATGGTGCAATGATAGCTGAAGGTATAATAGCTTTAATCTGGGCAGCAGCTGCTATGACATTCTTTGGTAGCACTCAAGGACTTAGCGATGCACTTGCTGCTAATGGAGGAGCAGGAGGAGTAGTAAATATAATTTCACAATCACTTTTAGGACCTATAGGTGGAGTATTAGCTATGCTTGGAGTTATAGCTTGTCCTATTACATCTGGAGATACAGCATTCAGAAGTGCTAGACTTACAATAGCTGACTCTGTTAACTATGATCAAGGACCTATAAAAAACAGACTTTTACTTGCAATACCAGTATTTGCAATAGGTTTTGGACTTACTAGAATAGATTTTAATATAATATGGAGATATTTTGCTTGGTCAAATCAAACATTAGCAATGATAGTTCTTTGGGCTTCAGCAGCTTATTTAATAGCTAATAAGAAACTACATTGGATAGCTACTGTACCAGCAACATTTATGACAGCAGTAAGCATCACTTATATATTACAAGCACCAGAAGGATTTAAACTTCCAACTACTATTTCTTATCCTGTAGGTGTTGTTGCAGCAGTGTTAGCATTAGCAATATTCCTTATTAAATTTAAAGGACAGAAAGTTCAGACTGCGAAAAACGCATAATTTTTATTACTTGCCATTAGGTATAACTCTTGTTATAATCAGTTTAAAGACATATTATATTTAGAAGATGTCTTTTGAGAGATTTTGGTTAAACTAATTAAAAATGATTTTACTATAAATAAGGAGGAATAATCCTCCTTATTTTATTATTTATTCTAAGGAGGAGATACCTATGGAAGAAAGAGACTATTATAGAGTATATTCAGAGTATCTTAGAGATAAATATGGAAGTAAAGTATATAAGCTTCCAATAAATCTTCCACTTACCTGTCCCAACAGAGATGGCTGCGTAGGATATGGAGGATGTATATTTTGCGGAGAAGAAGGAACAGGCTTTGAGAACCTTTCAAACACTATTTCTGTAAAAAATCAGCTATTAGAAAATATGGATTACATAAAAAGAAAATATAAGGCTGAAAAGTTCATAGCTTATTTTCAGAATTTCTCTAATACATATATGAACTTAGAACTTTTCAAAAAATATATTAAAGAGGCTATATTAGAAGATATTGTAGAAATAAGTATTTCAACTAGACCTGATTGTATATCAGATTCATACTTAGAGTTTCTTTCATCAATAAAAAAAGAACACAATATCAATATAAGTATAGAGATGGGGTTACAAACAGTTAATTATCATACCTTAAAAATAATAAATAGAGGACATTCTCTAGCAGAATTTATAGACAGTGTGCTAAGAATAAAACCTTTTGGCTTTGATATATGCACTCATATTATATTAAATCTACCATGGGACAACATGGACGATGTAGTTGAATGTGCCAAAATATTATCTGCATTATCTGTAGAGCAGGTGAAACTTCATTCATTATATGTAGTTGAAAATACAGCACTTGGGAAAATGTATAAAGATGGAGAAATTACTTTGTTATCAAAAGAAGAATATATAGATAGGGTAATAGTATTTCTAGAGCATCTACACCCTGATATAGTAATTCAAAGAGTCGTTGGCAGAGCACCAGAAGAAAATACTCTTTTTGTAAATTGGAATACGAGCTGGTGGAAGATAAAAGATGAAATTATTGAGAAGATGGCTCAGATGAAAACATATCAAGGTATGAAATGTAATTATCTTAATGGCAGTGCCATTAGAAAGTTTATAGATTAGTTTTTAAAATTGAAAATTTTTTTCACATAATGTATAATTTAATCCATAAAACTTTAGTGTAAAGCGGTGGAGGACAAAGCAAATATGAGAAGAAGAAAAAAACCAGGTGCTGAAGACGAATTATTAAAATTAGAACATATGCTAATATTAAATCCTGAAACAAATAAAGGAAGCTGGAGAAATATTGTTAATAATGGAAGAATACAGGTAGAACTTGGCACAGGCAGAGGTCAATTCATCAACACTCTTGCAGAAAAGCACAGAGATATATTTTTTATAGGCATAGAAGTAAAAGAAGAAATACTATTAGATGCAGTAAAAAAATCAATTGAAAAGGGCTTAGACAATATTAAATATTTGTGGTATGACATTAATGAAATAGACTCTATCTTTGATGAAAATGAAATAGAAAGAATTTATATAAATTTTTGTGATCCTTGGCCTAAAAAAAGGCATAATAAAAGAAGACTTACTCATAGAGATTTTTTGACTAAGTATAGAAAAATATTAAAACAAAATGGCGAAATACATTTCAAGACTGATGGAGAAGAATTGTTTGAGTTTTCTCTAAATGAAATGCTAGAAATGGAATATAAAGTGAGAGATGTATCTTTAAATCTTTATAGAGATGAAAGTATAGATACTGTAAAGACTGAGTATGAAGAAAAGTTTATTAGTCAAGGGAAAAAAATATATAGGCTTTTGGGTGAAAATAATAAATAGGCAGAAAAATTTCTGCCTAAGGAGTAATACTATTTCATTGTAGGAGTGAATGTTGCACAATCTGTTTCTTCAGTTGAACTTGCATTTCTTGGCTGAATTTCAATTTTAGATGCTTGGCAATAATCTCCTTGTGAATGGTAATGACAGGTATTAACTACACATTTTACTCCATCTAAATTTTTGTTTGTTTTCTCAATACGCATTAAGCATACCTCCTTAAATTAATATTACTTCAATCATTATTGTGTGAAAAAATAAAGTAAATATTCATTCCTTGAATAATTTAGATAAAAAGGTTGAAAAATAAGTAAAAAATATGTATTATATCTATTATGGGGAGTTAACTCAGCTGGTAGAGTATCACCTTGACATGGTGGAAGTCGTAGGTTCGAGTCCTATACTCCCCACCAAAAATACAGATGTATAACTGACATATGGCACTCCATAGCGGGTGCTTTTGTTGTATTATTTTGAAAAAGTAACGAGGTGAAAATTGGATGAAATTACCTTTAGCTTTTACAGAGAAAATGGAAAAGCTTTTAGGAGATGAATATAATAAGTTTATCTCTACGTACGAAAATGATTATTATAAAGGTATTAGGATAAACACAATAAAAATTACAGTGGAAGAATATTTAAAAATAACTTCTTTTGAGCTTAAACCAATACCTTGGATTAAGGAAGGCTTTTATTATATAGATGATGAAGAACAAGATAGACCAGGCAAACATCCCCACTATCATTGCGGATTATACTACATACAGGAACCTAGTGCCATGATACCAGTAGAAGTATTAAACCCTAAACCTGGGGATAAGGTCTTAGATATTAGTGCAGCGCCAGGAGGAAAATCTACACAGATAGCAGCTAAATTAAATGGGGAAGGAATTCTTGTTGCCAATGATATAAGCCCTAAACGAACAAAAGCGTTAGTCAAGAATATAGAGGTTTTTGGTGTAAAAAACTCTATAGTAACTAATGAAGAACCCAAAAAGCTAGCATTAAAATTCGAAGAATATTTTGATAAGATATTAGTAGATGCTCCTTGCTCAGGTGAGGGAATGTTTAGAAGAGATCCAAAGGCTACTAAAAGCTGGAGTGAGTTCTCGGCTGATGAATGTAGCAATATGCAAAGAGATATTTTACAATGGATTCCTAAACTATTGAAACCTGGCGGAAGCCTTGTTTATTCCACATGTACTTTTTCTCCTGAGGAAAATGAAGGCACAATTGACTGGTTTTTAAAAGAGTTTCCTGAATTTGAAATAATGCCTATTGAAGGAATAGAAGGAATAGATCAAGGAAAGCCAGAATGGCTTGGAGCTAATAGTGAAATCACAAAAGCAGGAAGAGCATGGCCACACAAAATTAATGGAGAAGGACATTTTGTTGCATTGCTTAGGAAAAAAGATAGTTCACAAGTAAAGGCATTTAAACCGATAAGCTTAAATAAAAGCGATATCGAAGAATACTTAAAGTTTGAAGAGGAAAATTTGAAAGTTGATTTTAAAGATAGGATAAATAGGGTAGGAAATAGATTATTTGCTATACCATGTGATATACCAGAGCTTTCAGGAATAAACGTAGTGAACACAGGCTTATATATGGGGGAAATTTTAAAGAATAGGTTTGAGCCAAGTCAAGCTCTTGCAATGGCACTAAAAAAAGAAGAAGTAACTAGTTATATAGATATTCCGAGTGATAGTATTGAAGCAATTAAGTACCTAAAAGGAGAGACACTCTTATTAGAAGGCGAGAAAGGCTGGAAGTTAGTTTGCATAGACGGGTATCCAGTAGGATGGGGCAAGCAAATCCAAGGCAGTCTGAAAAACTATTATAGAAGTCAATGGAGAATGTTATAAAGACTTTATCTAAGAGGTGGTCACATGCAGAAAAAAGAGAGATTAGATAAGATTCTTTCAAATTTGGGATATGGAAGTCGTAAAGATGTTAAAGGTTTAGTTAAAGCAGGAAGTATAGAAATTAACGGGAAAATAGCTATGGATAGTTCCATAAAGATAGATCCTTATAATTCTGAAATAAAGATAGAAGGGGAAGTTGTAGAGTATAGAGAATTTATATATTTAATGATGAATAAACCCCAAGGAGTTATTTCTTCTACAGATGATTTTAGAGATAAAACAGTGATAGATTTAATTTCTGAAGAATATAAGGTTTTTAATCCTTTTCCAGTTGGAAGATTAGATAAAGATACAGAAGGACTTATGATACTTTCAAATGATGGACAATTATCTCATCGTGTTTTATCGCCTAAAAGACATGTTGAAAAGTTATATTATGCTGAGGTAGAAGGAGTAGTAACTGAAAAAGACAAAGCATTATTTGAAGAAGGAATAACCCTTGATGATGGATATAAGACATTGCCAGCTAAACTAGAAATATTAGTTTCTGATAATGTTTCAAAAATATATTTAACTATTAAAGAAGGAAAGTTTCATCAAGTAAAAAGAATGTTTTTAGCAGTTGGCAAAAATGTGGTTTACTTAAAAAGAATAGCCATTGGAGGCCTAAAACTAGATGAAAACCTAGGCTTAGGCCAATACAGAGAGCTAACAAGGGAAGAAATAGTACTTCTTGAGAAAAAGGGATTATCAGAGTAATTTCTTTTTTTTCATAGAAGATTTAAATTATTGTGATATAATAGTATAAGTGAATACAAGATTAGATAGGGTGTTATTATTGAAACAATTTAGGAAAGACGGTATATTTGATAAATTTTTTAAACATAGGGACTCTTTAATAATTCAATATAAAAATGGAGACATATCAAAAAGAGAATTTTTGGAAGGAAACTTTGAGTTTGTTCAAAAGATAAGATTAAAGCCTTTTTCAAAGGTAGATAGTTTTGAAAAAGGAATCTATAATTATCAATACTATAATGTACTTGCTAAATACTACAATATGCTCGCAGCTGATATTAAAGATGATCCTAACTTTGCAAGACAGTACAAATCATGTAGATACAAGGCAAACTACTATTATAATGAAAAAGATAAAGCAACATTGCAACTGTTAAGATTTTTAGAATTTGAAAATGTTGAAGCTTATTTCATTAAAGTGGAATCTATATACTTAAAGGACAAATTATATGAAATTGTACTTAAGGATTATGAATATGCCATATTTCATTCGAAAAGCAAATGGTTATTAAAGATTCTAAGAGAAGAAGGAATATTTATCGAGAAAAAGAAAACATCCTTAATAGATGGATATATCAATGAAAAATATTAGCATAAAAATAAAGCGGTTAAACCGCTTTATTTTTATGCTTTATTTTGCTAATGTCCTAATTAACTCTTCTAGGCTAGTTCCTTTTTTTATATTATACTCTCCAGACTTAAGTTTTGTATCAAGTTTAAGCTCTTGAGATTTTATCAAAAACTCCATTTTATTCTCTATAAGTCCCTTTTCAAGCAATATATTTGCAATAGTAGGAGGAAGTGAACCATTAGGGATTTTAACAGTTATTATTTCTTCTGTATCTGTTTTTACATCTGTATTGACATTTCCATCAGCATTGCTATTACTGGAATTATTATCAGTATTTTCATCTACTTTATTATCAGTTATATCATTAATATTTTCATTAGATTTGTTATCTGTGTTATCTTTTTCTGTGTTATCTTTTTCTGTATTGTTGTTATCTTTATTATCTGTTGCTACGTCAGTAATAGGAGCCTTATCATTATCCGAGCCAGTCTTGTCCATATCTTTAGCAAACAATATATCTAGTCTCCATCCAATAATAGCAGCAACACCTACTATTATAACTAGAATTAATACATAATCTGTGGCGTCATATAAGAAGTCCTTTATCTTTTCTACGAAGTTTTTCATTATGTATACCTCCACTATTTAATACTACTTAAATAATAACACACATTGTTCATAGTTTTCAACATTCTTAGGTGCCAATATTTGAGAAACATAATATTTATCTGTTTTATTTTGACTGGTTGTTGGATATAATGGAATTACTTAATGAAAGGAGAGTTCACTGAATGAAGGAAATATTAATAGATAAAAATGAACATAACCAGAGATTAGATAGATTTTTGAAAAAATATATGCCTAATTCATCTCTAGGATTTATATATAAGATGTTGAGAAAAAAGAATATTAAACTAAATGGAAGCAAAGCAAAACCAGAAGATATTATTAAAGAAGGAGACATTATACAGTTATATTTCTCAGATGAAACCATAGATAAGTTTGCAGTAAAGCCTAAAGAAATTAGCAAAGCTAGAGAAATTAATATTATTTATGAGGACAATAACCTTGTATTAATAAATAAGCCAAAAGGTATGCTATCACATGGCACGGGAAAAGAACATGAAAATAATGTAGTGGATAATTTAATAAGTTACCTTTATGAGAAAAAGGAATATATCCCTAGACTTGAAAAAACATTTACACCTTCAATATGCAATAGGCTAGATAGAAATACAAGCGGATTAATAATAGGGGCAAAAAATTTTGCAGCACTCAAATCAATCAATGAGGCCATTCGAGAAGGTCACATAAAAAAATATTATAAAACTTTAGTAAAAGGAAAAATAGACAAAGAAGAAGAACTTAAAGGCTTTTTAATAAAAGACGAAGAAAAAAACAAGGTACAAATAACCAATAAAAACATAGATGATGCCAAAGAAATAAATACAATAGTTAAGCCTATATACAACAATGACAGATATAGCCTTATTGAAATTGATTTAATAACAGGTAGAACCCATCAAATTAGAGCTCACTTAGCATCTATTGGTCATCCAGTAGTAGGAGATCTAAAATACGGAGATGCGAGTACAAATAAGAAATTTAAAGAAGAATTTAACTTAACAAGTCAATATTTACATGCTTATAAAATTATTTTTAATGGATTATCAGAAGATTTAGCTTATCTTAATAATAGGGTATTTATTGCAGAAGCAGATGCTCAACTAATTGTCATAGAGAAGAAATTGTTTAAAAATCTTTAAAACTACATATCCTAAATATGAGAAATATTAAGGAGGATGATAGTTTTGAAAGTAAAAGAGATAATGACTAAGGATGTCAAAACAGTTAGTGAAAACTGTACAATGAGAGAAGCTGCAGAGCATATGAAAAGTTTAAATGTAGGCTCAATTCCAGTATGTGATAAATCAAATAAGCTAGTAGGCATTGTTACTGATAGGGACATGGTTATTAGAGGGTTTACATCAGGTGTCAATCCAAATACCCCAGTAAGCCAAGTTATGTCTACGAATCCAGTTACAATAAGTCCAGATACGGGAGTTCACGAGGCAGCAAGAGTAATGGCTAAAAGTCAAATTAGAAGGTTGCCAGTAGTAGAAAACAATGAAATAGTAGGTATAGTTTCAATAGGAGATCTTGCAGTAAGAGATATTTATGTTAATGAAGCAGGAGATGCGTTATCAAGTATTTCTGAACAAAATAATCCATTGAGGTAAAACAAAAAAGTTCCTGTTATAGCAGGAACTTTTTTATTTCTGGCAAACACTTGAAGATTATGAAACATGTGATATACAATAAGAGTATATGAAGAAATAAATTTATTAGAGGAGGGTCTTTTTTGAGGGAAGAAAAGATAAAAGTCTTAGTACAGGGACATGGCACTCTAAATGTAGACAAAAATATTAAGCTGAAGGATTTGATAAATGAGATTGACAAAGGAAATTCGAAAAAATATTTAGGTGCTATTATAAATAATGAAGTAAAACATCTAGGGTACCAAATAACTGAAGATTGTAATGTTAGTCTTTTAGATATAACTCATAAAGACGGGCAGCGCATATATACACGTACACTTTGTTTTATATTTGTTAAGGCTTGTAAAGATATATTTAAAAATTGCCAAGTTTCTATAGAACATTCTTTAAGTAAAGGAATCTATTCAGAGATCCATAAGGATGATAAACTTACTAAAGATGATGTAAACAAAATAATAGAAAGAATGAATGAAATAATAGCGTCAGACATGGAAATAAAAAGAGAGGAAATAGAGATAAGTAAAGCAAAAGAAATATTCAAAAATCAGAATATGGAGGATAAAATAAGACTCTTAAACCATGTTACTAAAACAAATATCCATGTGTATAGTATAGAAAATCTTTATGATACATATTATGGATACTTAGCTCCTTCTACAGGCTACATTGACAAGTTTAATTTAATATACTATAATCCTGGAATTGTACTTCAATATCCAATTAAGGAAGCAAATTTCCAGATACCTAAATTTGTAGAACAACAAAAGTTGTTTAAGATTTTCAGGGAGTCCGAAAAATGGGGTGACATATTAGATATAGGATATGTAGGGGCGCTAAATGATAAGATAAAAGATGGCATGATAGATGAAATAATTAGAATATCTGAGGCATTACATGAAAAAAAGATTGCCTATATTGCTGATAAAATATGTGAAAATGAAGATGTTAGAATAATACTTATTGCAGGCCCTTCTTCTTCCGGTAAAACTACATTTGCAGAAAGGCTGAGCATACAACTTAAAGTAAATGGAAAGAAACCTATTTCTATTTCAGTTGACGATTATTTTGTAAACAGAGAAGATACTCCTCTTGATGAAAATGGAGAATATGACTTTGAATCAATAGAAGCAGTAGACTTAGAATTATTTAATAGTGATTTATCAAAGCTATTATCTGGAGAAGAAGTAGAGCTTCCTACATTTAATTTTGTTCTAGGAAAAAGAGAGTACAATGGGAAAAAGATTAGGATAGATGAAGACCATCCAATTATAATTGAAGGTATACATGGCTTAAATAACAGACTTACTGCATCAATTCCTCAAAAAAGTAAATTTAAGATTTATATAAGTGCTCTTACCCAGCTTAATCTTGACACTCATAATAGAATTCATACTACTGATACAAGGCTTATTAGAAGACTGGTTAGAGATTTTAATTACAGGGGAAAAAATGCAGAAACAACTCTTGAACAATGGGATTCTGTAAGAAGAGGAGAGGAAAAAAACATATTTCCATTTCAGGAGGAAGCAGATGTAATGTTTAATTCATCTTTAGTATATGATTTATCAGTACTAAAAAAGTATGCAGAGCCGCTTTTAAAGGAAATAGACAGAACTAGTGTGCACTATAAAGAAAGTAAGAAGCTATTAAGGTTTTTAAGCTATTTTACAGATATTCATGATGAACAGCAAATTCCTCTTACTTCAATAATTAGGGAGTTTATAGGAGGTAGCTGTTTTTAAGGGGGAACGGGGCAAATGAATAGTTTGTTAAGCAAGATTATCGAAAAAAATAGACACTTAACAAGTAAGGGAAAAGTAGCTAGCTATATACCTGCATTAGGGAGAGCAAATCCTGCTTATTTAGGAGTCTGCATAGCAGACTTAGAAGGAAATATATTTGCAGCTGGTGATTATAGGCAGAAGTTTACATTACAAAGTATATCAAAAACAATTTCCCTTATGCTAGCTATTATTGATAATGGAGCTGATCAGGTATTTAATAAAGTTGGGATGGAGCCTACAGGCGATGCATTTAATTCTATTATTAAGCTTGAGACAATTTCTCCTTCTAAGCCTTTAAATCCTATGATTAATGCAGGAGCTATTGCAGTAGCGTCATTAATAAAAGGAGAAGGACAGGAAGAAAAGTTTAACAGGCTATTAGCTCTTTTTAGAAAGATATGTCAAAATGAAAACTTAAGTATTAACGAAGAAATATATATGTCAGAAAAAGAAACTGGAAATAGAAATAGAGCATTAGCATATTTTTTAAAAGACGTAGGCGTTATTAGTGGAAATGTTGAAGATGTATTAGATGTCTATTTCAAACAATGTTCAATTGAAGTAGATTGTATAGATATAGCAAGAATAGGGTTGTTTTTAGCTAATAATGGAGTTATTCCTGAGACC
>CAYYDM010000055.1:0-16778 GCA_964470635.1 uncultured Clostridia bacterium
ATATGTTTCATAATCCTTCACCCCTCATATCAACCTTTATTAATTATATTACTTAAAATTAGTTAATATGAGAGTATAGACTTGTTCCATACTCAAAATATAATATAGTCTGTTGTGCCAGTTAGTCCTATATAATTGACAAACATATCTTTTTCTAATAGTATTAAGCTATGAGCATAGAAAGTGGTGATATCTTGGATTTTAGACAATTAGAAACCTTTATAGAAGTAGTAAATAGAAAAAGCTTTTCAAAAGCTGCACAGAAATTATATCTTACTCAGCCTACAGTTACAAGCCATATACAGAATCTAGAGAATGAGATTGGTACATTTCTATTAAATAGGTCTGGTAAGAGCATAACCCCTACCGAGGCTGGTAATCTTCTATACAAATATGCACTTAATATTATCAACATGCGTAATATGGCAGAATTTGACTTAGGTGTCTATAAGGGTAAAATACAGGGACATCTTGAGATAAGCTCCAGTTCTATACCAAGACATTATGTATTGCCTTTATTATTAAAAGAATTTACTGATAAATATCCTGACGTAACATTTTCATTAACTGATTTCGACTCTAAGAAAGTTGTTGAAGGAATAATAGATGGTGTCACTGACTTTGGAATTATAGGAGCTAAATATCATTCTTCTCAGTTGGAATATATTGATTTGATAGAAGACCGCTTATTTGCTGTAGTCCCAAATAATAAGGACTATCCATGGGAGGAATATACTGAACTGGATTTTGATTTTTTGTTGAAAAATAGAATTATTTTAAGAGAAAAAGGTTCTGGTACACGAGCTTTACTTGAAAATAAATTAAAAGAGAAAAAATTAGACTTAGAATCATTCAATATAGTAGCTTATATTGAAGATATTGAGACCATAAAAAAATTTATTGAATTAGGTATTGGCATAAGCTTTATTTCTGAAAGAGCTATAAAACGTGAAAAAGATATGGGTATATTAAAACCTTACAGTATTAAAGGCTTAGATTTAAAAAGAAAATTTTATTTTGTATATCATAAAAAAAGGCAACTTTCTCCACTAAGTCAAACTTTCAAAGATTTTGTAATTGAATACATATCAACAACCCCATTATAAAAGCCGAGGAAAAATCCCTCGGCTTTTTATTATGCTTCAAAAAATACTTTATATCCTTTATATGTCATATAAATATCTGCCTTACTTGATATTTCATAAGGAGCATGAACACTCAATAGAGGTATTCCACAGTCTACTACCTCCATACCATATCTAGCTAAAATATAAGCTATTGTTCCGCCTCCGCCTTGGTCTACTTTTCCAAGTTCACCCATTTGCCAAATAATATTGTTATCGTTAAATAGTCTTCTAATCTCTCCTAAATATTCTGAATTAGCATCGTTGCTGCCGCCTTTTCCTCTTACACCTGTATATTTAACTAAGGTTATTCCTTTACCTATAAAAGGTGAATTTCTCTTATCTAATACTTCAGGATAATTTGGATCAAATCCAGCTAATGTGTCTGCAGATAATACCTTTGAATTAGCTAAGGCTCTTTTTACAATTAATTCATTATAATTTGACTCTGATAAAGCTATAAGTTCAGAAACTATATTTTCAAAGAACATTGATTCCATTCCTGTATTTCCTACGCTTCCAATCTCTTCTTTATCTACAAATAAAGCAACTGCTGTCCTCTTAGGATTTTCTACTTCAAGTATTGCTTTAAGTGCTGTAAATGCACAAGCCCTATCATCTTGACCGTATCCACCGACCATACTTCTATCTATGCCAACATCTTTTGCTTTTCCAGCAGGCACTATTTCAAATTCAGCTGATGTAAAGTCTTCCTCAATCATTCCGTACTTTTCATTCAATATTTTAAGGACATTTAGTTTAACTTTATCATTTAAATCCTTTTCTTTATAAGGTATGCTGCCAAATAATATATTTAAGCCTTCACCAGTTATGCCCTCATCCATCTTTTTGCTCATTTGATCCTTAGCAAGATGGGGTAGTAAATCTGTAATAAAGAAAACAGGATCATTTTCATCTTCTCCAATAATTACATTTACTTTCTCACCATTTGTTTTAATAACTATTCCGTGTAAAGCTAATGGTAAAGCAACCCATTGATACTTCTTAATCCCACCATAATAATGAGTCTTGAGAAGTGCTAATTCTGAATCTTCATAAAGTGGAAATTGTTTTAAATCTATTCTAGGAGCGTCGATGTGGGAGCCAACTATATTCATGCCTCGTTCTAATTTTTCTTTTCCTATTACAAATAGAGCAACTGCTTTGTTTTTATTGTTTGCATAGATTTTCATGCCTGGCAATATAGAATTTTTATTTTCCACTAATTCAGTGATTGATATGTATCCTCTTTCTCTTGCATTTCTTATTATTTCATCTGCAGATTCCCTTTCAGTTTTACATTTATCAAGAAACTGCTTGTATCCTTCGCTAGTCTCAAATACTTCTTTTACTTCATTTTCATTGAATATTTCCCAAGCATTTTTCCAGCTGTGAATCAATTCATCTTGTAACTTTTTCCCCGCAGTTTTTTCACTCATCTATATCCCTCCAACATAAAATTTAGTGCTCTAATTAGTATGATATATATACACTTTTTTATTGTCAATATAATTGTAGTTAATCCTATAGATAACCAACATGAAGCCATAATATAAAATACACGTTCTTACTGTTTCAAATCAGTAGCAGAATCTTAACAAAAAAAGCCTAGATATCTAGACTTGCTTTTGTGTATATTAAATCAAATCTTTTTTATATTGTTCCTGAATGTAAAAATTGCTGCTTGAACTCTATCTGCTACATCTATTTTTTTAAATATATTTGATACATGATTCTTAACGGTCTTTTCACTAATAAATAGTCTCTCAGCTATTTCTTTATTATTCATACCTTCTGCTATAAGAATAAGCACTTCATATTCCCTTTTTGTTAGGGATTCTATCAATAAGCTTTCTTTGCTCTTTCCATCTCTTGAATTAATATCTTTCACTAATAATTCAGATAGACTAGGTTGTATGTAGGATTTTCCTTCGCTAACATCTCTTATTGCTTTTACTAAAGTGTCCGAATCCGAATCTTTCAATACATAACCATTGGCCCCTATTCTTATGGTTTCATACAAATATTCTCTGGCATCATGGATAGTAAGCATGATTATTTTAGAATCTACTCCAATATCCTTTAGCCTTCTGAGAGCATCTAGGCCACTCATTTTAGGCATATTTATGTCCATTAAGATAACATCTGGCTTACATTTTAGGGCATCTTTAACTACTTCTTCTCCATTTGCAGCTAATGATGTAACTTTAATATCAGGCTCAAGTTCTAGTATTTGTTTAAGCCCCTCTCTCATTAGAGAATGATCATCTGCTATCATAACTGAAATGCTTCTGTCATTCATATAATTCATCCTTTCTTTCTAGAGGTATGGTCAAAATAATTTTAGTGCCTTCTCCTGGAGCAGAAATAATATCCAGTTTCCCATTCAACAGTTCCGCTCTTTCTCTCATCCCAATAAGTCCAAATCCACTTACATCTGAATTTCTTTTTGATTTATTCATTTCAAAACCTATGCCATTATCCTTTACTATAATAGAAAGCTTGTCCATAGTTTGCTCAATTTTAATTAGAACATCTTTAGCCTTTGAATGTTTCATAATATTGCTTAAGGCCTCTTGTATTATCCTAAAGCAAGCTATTTCAATAATAGGCTTAATATCCTCTTGCTTACCTAATACCATAAGCTCCACATTTATTCCTGTTTCTTCTATAAAATTATCAGTATATCTTATAACAGTAGGAATAAGACCTAAATCATCTAATGACATGGGCCTTAAATCATATATTATTTTTCTTAAATCTTTTAAGCTGTCTCTGACAATATTTTTTAAGTTTCCCAGTTCTTGTCTTGATTGATTAACATCTATAGAAAGTAGTTTCTCACACAACTCTGCCTTTAATACAACATTAGCCATAGACTGAGCTGGCCCATCATGTATTTCTCTTGAAACTCTCATGCGCTCTTCTTCCTGCGCCTCAATAATCTTTATACCTAAAAATTGCTTTTTATTCATATCCTCAATAGTTTCAAAAATATCAGTTAAATTTCCTTGTAAGAAATCCATGGCAACTCCAACCTGAGACACGAGTTTTTCAGCTTTCTGTACGATTTCAAAAGTTTTTCTTAAACTTATTTCCAATTCTGTTCTTTTGCCAATAAGCTCTTTTTCCTCTTGCTTTTTCAAAATATGTTTTACCCTAATATCATTGGCTTCCTCATAAGCAAGTCTAATATCTTCTTCTGAGTATTTACTAAAGTCTTTGCTAACCATCATAAGTTTTGCTTTAGTTCTTCTTTCATCTCTCTCTAATTGATCTGCTTCAAATATCAAAACAGAGATTTTCTGTTGAACACTATTGAGTTCATTCTTAATTCTGTCACATTCTTTTCTTGCATTTTCAGCAATTTCAAAAATCTCTTTTCTTCCTGAATCTATTGTTTTGATGGTTTTTTCAATTATTTCATTCATTCTTTTTAAATCTAATGCTGGCTTTGACAATATAAACACCTCTAATAGTCATTAATAATAATAATATTAGACTACAGTATGTAGGCTTTCTTTATTCATTTGGAACTATGCTTATCAAAAAAAACCTTCCCTCTTGATTTTGAATTTCTATAAAATACTCTATATTCTCTTCTAATTCATGAGTAGTATCTAATATACTCCACCGTACTAAAGCTTTTAATTTATATGTATTAGCATTGATAGTTAGTAATTGAATTTTTTCTATCTTCAAGCCAATTATTAGTGGATAATCTGTAGGATTTTCCCTTGCGTATTTAATAGATTCAATATCGTCTTTTAGAAGACTTCCCGTCTCTAATTCTTCTAAATCCATGATAATAGAGTTTATGTCTTTATCACTATACAGTCCCTTATTCATAATATTTGCTCTACATGATAACAAATCATAAACTATGCTCTCATTAAGTTCATATTTTTTCTCCCAAGTAGAGCCATGAACTAAATAGCTATGTATTAATAGAAATAATAAAAATACACTAACCAGAATAATAATCTTCCTACTCATAAAAAGCCTCCTATACTAAATGCTATTAAATTAAGTATAGAAGACGGATTACAAAAAATTTAGCAATTGTTGGAAGGATTATACAATTTTTATTGACAAGGAATTGCATCTTTTTTATTTTTTTATATAAACTGACATTATACCTCTAGCATATGAATTTTTTCTTTTTCATCTTCAGTTAATACTTTTTCTAAATCAATTAGTATTATTAGCCTATCATCATGTTTACCTACACCAGTTATATACTTTCTTTCAATTCCTGAAATTATTTCTGGTGTCGGATCAATGTTTGCATCATCAAGTCTAATTGTTTGGGAAGCTTCATCCACTAAAAAACCAATTTGTCTATCATTTAAGTTAATAACAATTATTCTTGTATTAGCATCTATTGTTTTATCTTCCATTCTAAATCTTTTCTTTAAACAAATAATTGGTATTACCTTGCCTCTGAAGTTTATTATCCCTTCAATAAATTTGGGAGAATTAGGTATTTTTACACATTCTTGATACTGAACTATCTCTCTTACATTCATTATGTCTATACCATATTCTTCTTTCCCCAACTTAAACACAACATATTGATTTTCTGACAATTTTTATCCCCCTTATCTTTTTTATATTTTATCTATTATTTCTACAACAATTTCGTTTTTCCTTCAAAATATTATTATTTACACCATTAATTATTAATTGTTTTTATTGTCATCAACTATTTCTATACATTCAAGTTGTTTTTTGAAGTTCTCTCTAAAAACAGATAAGTACTCTTTCCTTAGAATCTTTTGTTCTTCTTTTTCTTGCTCTGAAAGCCCTATTTCCTTTGATTTTCTAGCTAAATAATTAATTCTATCTAATTTTTCTTTTGAAATCATCTTATATTCCTCCTATTTTATAACTAAATATATTATACCATATAGAAGCATGAATTCATGTAAACATATTTACTTTTATTTTCTACTTAATATATTATACTATTTCTAGCTTATTTAGAAAAGGGCACATTAAAATGTGCCCTTTTTCCTACCATTTTCTACTACTATTTTCCCATTTTTTAAAACCATATCTACATGGTTTATTCCGAAGTGATATATTATATAATTAATATTAGGTGAATCAAATATAGCTATGTCTGCTTTTTTTCCTTTTCTTATACTTCCAATTTCATTCTCTCTTCTAACTGAGCATGCACTGTTGATAGTAACTGCAGTAAATACTTCTTCTGGAGTCATCCTTAGGATAAGTGAGGCAAAATACATTACTAATTGCAAGTTTTCTGTTGGACTGCTGCCAGGATTATAATCTGTAGATAGGGCAACAGGAACTCCTAATTCTATCATTCGTCTTGCATTTGCGTATTTACCAGAAGCTAGATTAAAAGAAGTAGCAGGAAGTAAATCGGCTATCACACCTTTTTCAGCCATCATTTTCATGCCTGTTTCACTTGCAGCAACTAAATGGTCTGCAGATACTGCTTCAATTTCCGCCGCTAGCTCTGCACCACCAAATGGTTCAATTTCATCAGCATGAACTCTAGGAAGCATGCCATACTTTCTAGCAGCATTTAATATTCTCCTTGTCTGGTCTACTGTAAATACTCCTTCTTCACAGAACACATCACAAAATTCAGCTAGTTTTTCTTCTGCTACTCTAGGAATCATATCTTCAATAATTATATCAACAAATTCTTCAGCATTGTGTTTATATTCTGTAGGCACAGCATGTGCTCCCATAAATGTAGATACTATATCTACAGGATGTTTTTCATTCAATTCCTTGGCTACTCTTAGCTGTTTAAGCTCCGTTTCTGTATCAAGTCCATATCCACTCTTAGCTTCAATTGTTGTTACGCCAAACTCCAGCATAATGTCTAGACTTTTTTCTGCTTTATTATATAGTTCTTCAAAGGAATCATTTTGTGTAGCTCTAACTGTACTTAATATTCCTCCACCAGCCCTTAGAATATCCATATATTTCATTCCATTTAATTTCATAGCTAATTCATTTTCTCTTGAACCTCCATGAACTAAATGAGTATGGGGATCAATTAAGCCTGGAGTTACAGTTTTTCCCCTACCATCAATAATTGTAGTTTTCTCATCAACGTCTATATGCTCAGGTAATTCTCCTTTTCCAACATAGATTATCTCTTCTCCAGCCACAGCTATGATTCCATTTTCTATTAATCCAATATTTTTCATCTCTTCTTTAATTCTAGGTCTATCAGGTCCTTCCATTGTAACTAACTGAGATATGTTTTTTATTACAATATCAGCCTTCATTAAATCACCCTATTCATATATTCTTTTTTCAAGTATCTGATCTTCTCTAAAGTTCTCTATCTTTAAGTAGTAGTCTGCACAATTTATCAAAGCCATCATAGGAACTAATCCGATGATTTCACTTCCTATGACATTAACTCCATATCTATTTGCTTCTCTTTCAATCATATCAAATACTCTATACAATGGTGTACTCTCGTAATCTACCATGTTCATAGTAACCTGTACTATATTTCTCTCCTTAATCTCCACTCCTAATGCTTTACAGGAAGTAAATCCTCCACTTCTTCCTCTAACGCTTCTAGCAATTTTATTTGCTATCTCTAAATTATCAGTTCCAAGATTTACATTAAAAGCAACAAGAGGCATTCTAGCACCAACTGCTGTAGCTCCAGATTTAATATTTAAAGTATCTGGGCCAAAATCAGGTTTCCACTTTTCATCCTTCATTTTTTCATTCATACCCTCATATTGGCCTTTTCTAACTGATGCCAGGTTTTCTCTGTGAGGAGCACTAGCAGACTTTTCATATAAAAATACAGATATTCCTAGTTCTTCGCCAATTCTCTTTCCAATTCTCTTAGACATTTCTATACATTCTTCAACTGAAACATCAGTAATAGGGATTAAAGGTATTACATCTGTTGCCCCCATTCTTGGGTGCTCACCCTTGTGTTTACTCATATCTATAAGCTCTGATGCCTTCTTACAAGCATTAAAAGCTGCTTCCTCTACTGCTTCAGGTGTACCTATAAATGTAGTTACACATCTATTGTGATCTTTATCCATAGAATAGTCTAATAACTTTGTACCCTCTACTTTTCTTATTTCATCAATGATTTTCTCTATAAGTATCTTATCTACACCTTCACTGAAATTAGGAACACATTGGACTATCTTAGCCATCTTATCTCCCCCTATTTTGTTTTATAAGCTTTTTCTACAAGAAAACTGATTAGATCTTCATCTGGAATATATGGCAAAGTAATATGATCAGTGTCCTTGTGCATATTGTTATATTCTATACATGTTTCAATTGAATTTTCGTTTCTTGCCCAAGCACGTCTTGCCACTCCTCCCATTACGTCCCATGGTATAGCAGTTCTTATAATATTATCTACTCTTTCACTACCGTCCAGGACTAAACCAAAGCCTCCATTAATAGATTTACCTATGCCTACTCCACCACCATTATGAAGTGCTATGAGGCTCATTCCTCTAGCAGCGTTTCCAGCAAAGCAATGAGTAGCCATATCAGCCATTATATTACTTCCGTCTTTAATATTTGATGTCTCTCTAAATGGTGAGTCTGTTCCACCTGTATCATGATGATCTCTTCCTAACATAATAGGACCCACTTCGCCATTTCTCACCATTTCATTAAACCTAAGAGCTATATCTCGTCGCCCTAGTGCATCCTGATATAAGATTCTGGCTTGTGTACCTACTACTAATTTGTTCTTTTCCGCATCTCTTATCCATACATAATTGTCTCTATCCTGCCCTCTTCTATCAGGGTTAATGGCATCCATAGCAGCTTTATCTGTTTTTATAAGATCTTCGTGCTCTCCACTTAAGCAAACCCATCTAAAAGGTCCATATCCATAGTCAAATAAGAGTGGTCCTAAAATATCTTCAACATAAGAAGGGAAAATAAATCCTTCACTTTCATCAAATCCATTTTTTGATATATCCTTAGCCCCTGCATCAAAAACTGCCTTCATAAAGCTATTGCCATAATCAAAGAAATAAGTTCCCCTATTTACAAGCTCTTTAATCAACTCAAAATGACGCATAAGTGATTTATTAACTGATTCAATGAATCGTGTTTTATCAATTTTTAATAATTCTGTTCTTTCTTCAAAAGATAGACCTTGTGGGCAGTAGCCTCCATCATATGGTGCATGACATGAGGTCTGGTCTGATAAAAGCTCTATATGAATGTTATTTTTTACTGCGTACTCAAGTAAATCAACAATATTACCATGATAAGCTATTGAAATAGGTTCTTTCTTTTTCATGTATTCATCGGTCCAAGCAAAAACTTCTTTTAAATCACTTGAAGCCTTAGTTATCCAGCCTTGGTCTAGTCTTGTTTGAATTCTTGAATAATCTACTTCTGCAATTATTCCAACACCATTAGCAATCTCTACTGCTTTTCCTTGAGCTCCACTCATTCCACCCAGTCCTGAGGATACAAATAAATGACCTCTTAAATCCCCATCTTCTGCCACTCCAAGCTTCATTCTACCTGCATTTAATATGGTATTGAAAGTTCCATGAACTATTCCCTGTGGCCCAATGTACATCCACCCACCTGCTGTCATCTGACCATAATTAGCTACTCCCATGGCCTGTGCCTTGTTCCAGTGCTCCTGGTCATCGAACATTCCAATCATAAGAGCATTAGTAATAATTGCTCTTGGACTTTCTTTGCTAGATTTGAAAAGTCCAACTGGATGTCCTGAAGCAACTACTAAAGTCTGTTCGTCGTTTAATACTTCTAAATACTTTTTAATTAGCCTATACTGCATCCAGTTTTGACAAACCTGCCCTGTTTCTCCATAGGTAACTAACTCATATGGATATAAAGCCACGTCAAAATCAAGATTATTATCAATCATTACCTGAAAAGCTTTTGCCTCTATGCAATTGCCTTTGTACTCATTTATAGATTTTCCTTTTATTTTTCCTTCTGGTCTAAAACGATATCCGTATATCCTGCCTCTAGTCATTAGCTCATCTAAAAATTCTGGCGCTAACTCTTCATGTAGCTCCTCAGGTATATACCTAAGTGCGTTCTTAAGTGCTATTTCTGTTTCTCTTTTTGTCAATGTAAACTCTCTCTTTGGTGCTCTTCTAATACCCTCAACAAATTTAGGCATAGGTGGTAATTGGTTATCAAGCTTAATAGTCATTGCCTTAGAAACATCAAGATTGTTAAACATATTAACCCTCCTCTAGACTTTTAATATAATTTTCCAATACATTCTTCAACTTTTTCAATAATAATATTTGACTTTAGTAGAGATTCGCATTTATTTATGTCCTTATACATTATCTTATCATCTTCAAGCTTAGAAACTTCTTTCCTTACTAATTCATATGCTATTTTAGTTCCCTTACCTAAGCCCTTGTTTCCTCTCAAATCTATGGCTTGACATGCACCTAATAGCTCCATTGCTAGTACTTTTCTGGTATTATCTAATATAGCTCTTGCCTTTCTCGCTGCAATAGTTCCCATAGATACATGATCCTCCTGATTTGCAGATGAAGGTATAGAATCTACGCTTGCGGGATGTGCAAGGACCTTATTTTCTGACACCAATGATGCTGCAGAATACTGGACAATCATAAAGCCAGAATTTAGCCCACCCTTTTCAACTAAAAATGCAGGTAATTCACTTAAGGCAGGGTTTACTAATCTTTCCAGTCTTCTTTCAGATACATTTGCAAGTTCAGCCAATGCTATACCTAAAAAATCAAAACTTAAAGCCATTGGTTGACCATGAAAATTTCCACCTGAAATTACTTTATCCTCATGTCTAAATATTAAAGGATTGTCTGTTGCCGAGTTAATCTCTATCTCAACTTTCTCCTTTACATATTCTATGGCATCTTTACTAGCTCCATGAATCTGTGGAAGACATCTTAGTACATATGCATCTTGAACTCTAACTTCTCCCTGCTCTGTAGTCATATTACTATCTTGCAATATTTCTAATAGATTTTTTGCTGCGTCTATTTGACCCTTATGTGGTCTTACCTGATGTACATTTTCATCAAAGGCTGTTACTATACCATATAATGCTTCTACAGTTAAAGCAGCAGTAATATCCGCCATCTTACTTAGATTTAATGCATCATATATAGTAAGGGCACCTATTGCAGTCATTACCTGGGTACCATTTATCAAAGCTAAGCCTTCTTTAGATGTGAGCTCTATAGTAGAAATATTAGCTAATTCCATAGCTTCTTTTCCTGGCATTCTTCTTCCTTTGTAGAATGCTTCACCTTCTCCTAGCATTACAAGTACCATGTGTGAAAGAGGTGCTAAATCTCCACTTGCTCCAAGAGACCCCTTTTCTGGAATTACGGGATGGACTCCTTTATTGAGCATTTCTATTAATGTATTTAACGTCTCAAGCCTTATGCCTGAATATCCCTTTGCTAAAGCGTTTGCTCTTAAAAGCATTACCCCCCTGACGATTTCCTCATCTAGTGGTTCTCCTACGCCGCAAGAATGGCTTATTATAAGATTTCTTTGGAGAGTTTTTGCCTCATCTTTAGAAATGACAATATCACTAAATTTACCAAAGCCAGTAGTAATTCCATATACTACTCTTTCTTCGTTTACAAATCGCTCTACTACTTCTCTTGATTTTATAACATTATCTATGGCATCATCAGATAATTGTACCTGATAATTATTTCTAGATACATTAACAACATCCTCAATTTTAAGGTTATTACCATCTAAAAATATTTTATTCATAATCCCACACTCCTCCCTACAATTAATATTGTTTTATTAATCTATTCTTTAATTAAGTAAAAAATCCTGCTACTTTTACAAAATTATTTTAACACTTCAACAAATTTTAGTAGTTCATAGTTATAACTCGTTAAAGTGCTAAAAAAAACCTCTATATTATAGAGGTTTTCTTAAACTATAGCTTTTTAGAGGAGTATATATTCTTTTTCCATTCAAGAGTTGGCTTTCTATAAATGATATCTTGCTTAAGGTAAAAGAATATTCACAGTCTTCTACTACTTTTTCTTTTAGCATGTTGAAGTTATCTTTTAATACAATATTCCTTCCAAGAGTAATATGTGGATTAAACTTTCTACTTTCTCTTTTATATCCTAATTTAACCATACTATCTTCAATATAATTGTTTAACTGTTGTAAAGCTTCAATATTTCCCTTTAAGCCAAGCCACAACACTCTTATCTCTGTATCTCCTGGGAAATACCCTATTTCGTCTAAAGATAATTTAATGGTGTTAAATGAATCTAATATGCTTGCAAGTTGCTCTTCTATTTTCTCACATTGTTCTATACTGGTCTCTCCTAAAAATTTAAGAGTAAGGTGAAAATTATCAGTATGAGTCCATCTTCCATTTGTTGAAGATTTTCTTAGTTTATCTTGAATCAAAGCAATCCTCGCTTTTAAAGGAGAATCAAACTCAAAAGCAACAAAAGTCCTCATGTTAACACCGCCATTATTCATAATAATACAAAACTAAAAATATTAAAGATACAATGATATTAATGAATCCAATAAAGGCAACTATTTTTGAAAAAAGTTTTAGTACAATTCTAGCCTTTATAACATCATTTTCATTATCATCACTAGGCTTTAATACAAATCTCTTATGAATTATCCATGCAGCCGTTCTCGTCAAAGCTCCCACAATTAATAATACAATCCCTACAGTAAAGAAGTAATCACTTAAAATTGTATTATCAATACCCATTCCATGCCTAATAAGTGCTATAAAGAATACACTTTATATTCTAACTTGCAAATAAGGATAAAAGCAGCTATAACTTACTAGGCATCTAACAATATCTATACATTGCATTACTTTTTAAAGCATCCTAGAACAGCTTTCTCTTACTTGTATTTGAAATGGTAGAATAGTAGTATTTTTATCAACATCTTCTTTTTTGATTTCTTTGATTATCCTTCTAATAGCAACAGCCCCTATATCATAAAATGGCTCTTTAATTGTAGTTAATCTAGGTCTATATATAGATGCTGTTTTAGTGTCACCATATCCAGCTACGGATATATTATCAGGTACCTTAATATTATTATCGTATAAGTAATTAAGAACTCCTATTGCCATCCCATCATGGCTACAAAATATTGCTGTAATATCTTTACTAGATGCTAAAATATCTTTACATGCTTCATAGCCATCTTCAATACTTCTGCCTTTAGCATAAAATACATGTTCTTCATAGCCTTCACTTTCTGCTATTGCTTTTTTATAACCATTTAGCTTCAATAAATCTATAGAATTTTCATCCTTACTAGATGGCACAAAGGCTATATTTTCATGTCCTAAATTAATCAAGTAATTAGTCATCTCATAAGTTGCCTCTTGGTTATCAATGGTTACACTAGGAAAATTTTCCGAACAAAAGAACCTATTTATATAAACAAAAGGAATCTCAAAATCTTTTATTTGGCTGTCAATCTCCTTATTTAATGAATCAGAAATTAATATTATACCCTCTACCTGTTTTCTGCTTAACAATTGCATAAACTTAATTTCAGTAGCTTTATCACCGTATGTGCTGCAAAGCAGAATATCATAATCATACATTTTTCCAACTTCCTCTATGCCTCTTACTAACTGGGCAATGTACGTATCTCCCAAATCAGTCACTATTACTCCAATTAAAAATGATTTCTTAGTTACTAGTGTTCTAGCAATCTCATTTGGTTTATATCCCAATTCATTAATTACATCTAATACTTTTTGTCTTATTTCTGTACTTACAGGCTTAGAGTTATTGATAACCCTAGAAACTGTAGATATAGATACTCCTGCCATTTTAGCTACATCTTTTATAGTTGCAGTCATGTTTTCACTCCTTTGTATTTCAATAATAAGGTTTTATGGATTCGTTATAAAAATATTTTACTAAAAAACTGTTCTTTTTTCTATTATATCATAGAATGTAAATATATATGTAATAGCAGCTATGATTACAACATAGCTGCTATTATACCACTAATAGTGTTTACAAAGTTATAACTATTATAATCAAACTCTTTTTCTTTAATTGGAACAGTTACTTGTAGTACTCCTTTAACTTCTCCGTTGTTAATAAGAGGAACTGCAATAACAGACTGCCAATTCGGCTTTCCTGAAACAGCGTCAATCTCTCTTATGTCTTCCCAGTCAATGAAAAACTCTCCATTTTTCTCATTAATAACTTTTAATATTGTCCTTTGATTATACTCTATGTCTTTTATCCAAGCTTCATAGAACCTTAATCTACCATAAGCTTTGTCTATTTCATTATTTTCGTCTAATGTAACAAGAATCCCTTGTTCAGCCTCTAATATTTCAATCATTCTGCCTAGTATCCTAAATATCTTATCTTCTTTAGTCATATTTTCCTTTATCAATCCAATTATCTCAACCATTACCAAGCCAATTCTTTGATCATGAACAGTATTTCCTGATATGATTCCAGCTAGTTTATCTAGTCTTTTCTTAGAGTCACCTATATCATTACTCCAAACAACACTTTTATTTCTACCTGATTCCTTTGCAACATATAGTGCTTGGTCTGCTTTTTCAATAAGTTCATCCATGGTTTGTCCATGTTCAGGGAAGGCTGATACTCCTAAGCTAATTGTAATAGGATAATTTTCGTTAACTAAAATAGACTTTTCTACTGCTTTTCTTATTTTCTCAGCAACAGCTTCTCCCTCATTTATTTTAGTGTTAGGTAAGACAATAATAAATTCTTCTCCCCCGTATCTACCAATAATATCAGTTTTCCTTACACTTTGTGAAATAGCATTACCTAGCTTTCCTAAAATCATGTCTCCTGTTCTATGGCCAAAAGTATCGTTTACATTCTTAAATCTATCTATATCTATCATTACAAGAGAAAATTCCCTTCCTTGGTTCCTACACATTTTAATGAAATCCTTAAATGTACTATCGAAATATTTACGAGTAAATACTCCTGTCATTTTGTCTATTGAAGAAATTATTTTAAGAATATGATTATCAATGTTTATAGAAATAAGATGAGAAAGGGCATCAATAATTTTTAATCTTTTATCATCAAATTTATTAAACAACTTATCCGTATCTAGATACAAATATCCTATGATTTCCTTAAAATTATTAGATTTATTCCTTTTTCTTCTATCATGCAAATCCATAAAATCTTCAGATAGATTTAGCCTAAATATAGGCATACATATCATAGCTTTAATGTTGTCAGCAATATTTAATAATCCGTCCTGGTCATCACTGTCAAAAGTTTTATTGATAAGTATGCCAGTATTTTTTTGCCTAATTTCAGATAATATTAGTTCTTTGTCAGGTATAGAATCCTCATCTGAAGTCGATGCAGCTGTAATTAATTGTTCAGATTCAAAATCATATACAAAGATTAATCCTCTGTTTGCAAAAGTTTTGCTGACAGCATAATTAAGTATAGTATCTAAATTATGTCGATAATCGTTGTCTAGTTGTAATATCAGTTCTTCAAAACTCTTAGCTATTTCTTTTCTAGATTCTAAGTCTTCCCTATACTCAATATTGAAAATATCTTCATTAAATAAATCAACTATTCTTCTAACATTAAAATAATCCTTTAATTTTATACTTTCATTAAAATCAATAGGTTCACTAAATGTAACTTCATTCCCTTTAACGACTGAAACAATTTCGTTAAGCTTCTTCATTATCTTTGAAGCCGAATTTTTATTAACAAAACTAACTTGTAAACTTTTAACAGGTATTTTTTTTGCTAATCTATATAACAAGTCTAGGGCAGTCAAATAGTAATTAACTGATTTGTAGTATTGTTTATTCTCAAAACAAATATCTCCAAGCTCAACATTAGTAAAAATCTCTATTTCATAGCAGCATGCATTTCTTAGTCTTTGCGAAACACTAGTTAACATACTATAATCCCTATTAAGCTTGCCCACCATCATATCTCTAAATAAATCTAAATAATCTGTAGTAACATCGCTCTTTAATTCCTCATCCTCTAAAAGTAATTCTTCTGCTAATTTACTATCCCCAAATAAAATAGACATATGGGATAGAGCTAATAGACTCCTCCTTCTTTCCCCGTAATATCTGCTTGATTTATATTGATTTCGTACTGCATTTATGTCTTCCTTTTTTACATCCTTCTTCATCCAATAACTCAACTGTAATTCTTTAAGCTCTGAATCTAATTTAAGTATATTTCCTATCTGACTAGCACTTTTCTTTATGTTATCCACATATTTAAGGGCTTTATCGTAGGAACCGAAAGTTAAGTAAAAACAGCTTAAAAAGTAATAATACCTTGGTATGTTTTGTTCTTCCACAAAACCTTCTTTAAATGTTTTTTTTACATTTTCATAGTAGCTGTAACACTTGTCGTATTTCCCAGTAAATAGGTATATTAGCCCAAGGTTTACTTGTGCTAAAAATAATAGACTTTCATCCTCAATATCTTTGGCTATACTCTCCATTCTCTCGATATATTCCTGTGCTTTTTCATAGTTGTCAGATCTCATATATAACTCGCCTATGTTGTTGAGAAAGTTTCCTTCACTTTCTAAGGATTGATATTTCCTGCAAATCTCAAGACCATCTTCGTAATAAGACATTGCAAG
>CAYYDM010000056.1:0-11351 GCA_964470635.1 uncultured Clostridia bacterium
AGAATTGCAATGTCCGTAATTTGTGCACCTCTTGCCCTCATAGAAGTAAAAGCCTCATGGCCAGGTGTGTCTAAGAAAACTACTTTCTTGTTGTTTATTGTTACAGCTGAAGCTCCTATATGCTGTGTAATACCACCAGCTTCTTTTTGTGTAACATGAGTTTCTCTTATAGCATCTAAAAGCGAAGTTTTACCATGGTCAACGTGTCCCATAACAGTTACAACAGGTGGTCTAGGTTGTAAGTTTTCTTCAGTATCTTCAATATCTAGATTTTCATATATATTACTTTCTTGTTCTTCTGCTTCAATAAGTAATTTAAGCTCACAGTTAAATTCTGAAGCAATTATACTTGCAGTGTCAAAGTCAATTTCTTGATTTATACTTGCCATGACGCCTAAAGCAATTAATTTTGTAATTACTTGATTAGTGTTTACACCTATTTTTTCCGCTAGCTCTTTAACTTGTATTTTATTGTCAATTTCAATGATTTTATTCGATTCATTAATATTCAAATTTTTATTATCCTCTTCTTTTCTTATGCTTAAATTTTCTTTGTCATCAATTTTTTTTGCTTTCTTAGGTTTTGAAGCCAGATTTTTCTCTTCGTAAATCTCTTCGTTAAATTCTTCTAGGTCAACATTGTCTTTAGCTTCTTCTTTAATGTATTCTTTAAGTAATTCAGCTTCTTCTTTATCTACTGAGCTCATATGACTTCCTACCTTTATATCTAGTTCATCTAACTTATCCATTAATTCTTTAGTTGATATTCCTATTTCTTTGGCTAATTCATATATCCTTATTTTAGTCAAACTATACACCCCCATCTTATTTACAGGTGATAATCATATCTATTATTTTAACTAAAGCTTGTGAAAATGCCTCATCATTTACTGATATCACTGAAGTAAGACCTTTACCAATAGATGCTCCGAGCTCTTCTTTCAAGCCTGCCTCAACATATTTTACATTTTTTTTGCTGCACAATCCTTGAAATTTATTTTTAGTATTATACGAAGCATCAGAAGCTATGATTAATAATTTGGATTTTCCTTCATTTAATGATTGAACACAACCCATCTCACCTGATACTATAAGCCCAGCTTTTCTACCTATACCGAGCATTGATAATAACTTTCTCATCTATTCTATCTCCTTTAACAAGTCTTCATAAACCTTGTCAGGAATTTCGACCTCTAAAGCTTTATTAAGTCTTTTACTTTTCGCTGCCTTTTCTAGACACAAGGAATTTTTGCATATATATGCCCCTCTTCCATTTGCTTTCCCTGTTAAATCAACGAAAATATCTCCGTCTTTGTTTTTAACTATTCTTATTAGCTCACGCTTAGGTTTACCTTCAGAACAACCTAAACATTTTCTAAGAGGTATTTTTTTAGTCTTCACCTTACTCACCCCTTATAATTATTAATCATCTATCTGACTTTCGCTTTTTATGTCTATTTTCCAACCAGTTAGCTTTGCAGCTAACCTAGCATTTTGACCTTCCTTTCCAATAGCTAAGGATAGCTGATAGTCAGGAACTACAACTAAAGCCGATTTTTCTTTTTCATTTACATCTACCTTTATTACTTTTGCCGGACTTAAGCTATTAGAAAGAAATTCTCCAATATCCTTGCTCCAATTAATAATATCAATTTTTTCTCCTTTAAGCTCATCTACAATTGCTTTTACCCTAGTTCCCTTAAATCCAACACAAGCCCCAACAGGGTCTACATTTTCGTCCTTTGAAAATACTGCTATTTTTGTTCTAGATCCAGCTTCCCTTGCTATGCTGAAAATGTCAACTACTCCTTCCTGTATTTCAGGAACTTCAAGCTCGAAAAGCCTTTTAACAAGACCAGGATGAGTTCTTGATAAAAGTATCTGAGGTCCCTTAGTAGTCTTTTTGACCTCTAAAATAAAGGCTTTAATTCTATCACCTTGATTATAAGTTTCTCCTTGAATTTGCTCATTTGGAGCCAATATTCCTTCTGTTTTTCCTAGGTTAACAAAAACATTATTTTTACTCACTCTTTGTACTAATCCTGTAATGATTTCATTTTCTCTATTGATAAACTCGTCAAAAACAATTTCTCTTTCAGCTTCTTTTATTTTCTGCATCACAACTTGCTTAGCAGTTTGAGCAGCTATTCTTCCAAAATTTCTAGGAGTTATCTCTATATCAACTATATCATCAATATCGTATTTTGCATCAATCTCTCTAGCATCATCTAGACTTATTTCTAACAATTCATCCTCTACTGATTCCACTACTGTTTTTCTTGCGTATACCCTAACTTCTCCATTACCTCTATTTATTTCAACCTCTACATTTTGTGAAGAACCAAAATTCTTTTTATAACCAGAAATAAGTGCTGCCTCTAATGCATCAAATATTATATCTTTACAAATACCCTTCTCTTTTTCTATTTCTTCAAGAGCCTCAATAAACTCGGCTTTCATATCCCCTTTAACCTCCCCGCTAAAATTTAATTGCTAAATTGATTTTTGAAATAATATCTCTGTTAATTTGTATTTCTTCTTTTTTTTCATCACAAAAAAATATGGATTTATTATCAAATTTAATAAGTTTACCTGTGTATTTTTTCTTACCATCTATTTGTTTATAGAGACTAATCTCTATATCTTTATCGATACTTCTTTCTAAATCCTTATCATTTTTTAAAGGTCTATCAAGTCCAGGAGAAGATACTTCTAGAAAATAGTTATCCTCTATAGGGTCTTTTTCATCAAGTAAATTACTTAACTGTTCACTAACCTTTTGACAATCATCTATTGTTATTCCGCCAGGCTTATCAATAAAAACCCTTAAATATAAATGTGGTCCTTCTTTAACGTATTCCACATCAACTAGCTCAAAATTATTTTTTGATAATATTGGGTTTAACATTTCAGTAATCATGCTTTCTAATACATTTTTTTTCATTTTTTCACCTCCAGGCAATTACGTTTATATTTTGCCATAAAATAGCTTAATTATTCTAAAATACGTACTATAATAAAGTAAGAGTGGGAAATCCCACTCTTGCTGCATACGTTTATTTATCTTAAGCTTATCATAGTTTTTTCCAAAAATCAAATATTAAATAAAGTAAGCTGATTACTTTCAGGAATACCTTTAAGGCAGCCATGCAACTCTAGTGCTTCAATAACTGTTTTAGATATTTTACATCTACTAGTTAAGTCCTCCAAAGATATAAATTCTCTCTTTACTCTTTCCTCTGCAATACTTCTAGCTGCATTTTCTCCAACTCCTTGCAGTGATTTGAGGGGTGGAATTAAACCTTTTTCTCCTATCAAAAACTTGTCACTATCAGACTTATATAAATCAACTCTTTCAAACTCTAGCCCCCTTGCATACATTTCAAGAACCACTTCTAAAACTGTCATTAGGTTCTTTTCTTTTGCTGTCTTATTATTTCCCATGCTTTCTAATTCATCTATTTTAGTCTTTACAAAATCCTTGCCTTTTAACACAAGCTCTGCATCAAAATCAATTGCCTTAGAAGTAAAATAGGTTGCATAGAAAGCTTGAGGATAATGTACTTTAAAGTAAGCTATTCTAAAAGACATCATCACATAAGCAACAGCGTGGGCCTTTGGAAACATGTATTTTATTGTATTACATGATTGTATGTACCATTGTGGTATATTGTTTTCTCTCATGTATTCTTCGTCTTCCTCAGTTAACCCTTTACCTTTTCTTACTCTCTCCATTATCTTAAAGGATCTTTTTTTATCTAGTCCGTTATATATTAGGTAAAGCATAATATCATCTCTAGTTGATATAACACCACTTAGTTTTGCAACACCATTTCTTACTAAATCCTGTGCATTATTTACCCACACATCTGTTCCATGAGATAGTCCACTTATTCTAACTAGTTCTCCAAAAGTAGTAGGTTTAGTGTCTATCAACATCTGTCTAACAAATTTGGTACCAAATTCAGGTATCCCAAGAGTACCAATTTCAGTGTTTATTTCTTCCTTTGTAATACCTAAAGGCTCTGTGCTAGTAAAAAGTCTCAAAGTTTCTTTATCATCTAAGGGTATGTTTTGCGCATTAAGACCAGTAATATCTTCTAGCATCCTTATTATACTTGGTACATCATGGCCAAGTATATCTAGTTTTAGAATTCTACCACTAATAGAATGATAGTCAAAATGAGTTGTGATAACTCCAGATTTACTGTCATCTGCTGGATATTGTATAGGTGTAAAATCATATATTTCCTTATAATTAGGAACAACCATAACTCCGCCTGGATGCTGCCCTGAGGTTCTCTTTATTCCAGTACAACCTTTTACTAAGCGATTTATTTCAGCATTATTAATAGGTATATTTCTTTCTTCAAAATATTTTTTAACAAATCCATAGGCTGTTTTTTCCGCAATAGTACCTATTGTGCCTGCTCTAAATACATAGCCTTTGCCAAAAACTTCTTCTGTATACTGATGAGCGGTAGATTGATATTCTCCAGCAAAGTTAAGGTCAATATCTGGCTCCTTATCTCCTTCAAAGCCTAAGAAAACTTCAAAAGGTATATCGTGCCCATCCTTTTTATACTGAGTTCCACATTTAGGACATCCTTTGTTAGGAAGATCTGCTCCCGAGCTAATTGAACCATCAAGAATAAATTCGCTGTTCTTACAATTTGTGCATATATAATGAGGTGGTAACGGATTCACCTCTGTTATATCACTCATAGTAGCGACAAAAGAAGAACCTACCGAACCTCTTGAACCAACAAGATATCCATCACTCAAGGATTTTGTAACTAGCTTTTGAGCAATAATATACATCACTGCGTATCCATTTGAGATAATTGAATTTAACTCTCTGTCTAATCTAGCCTGCACTATTTCTGGTAGAGGATCCCCATAAATACTTCTAGCCTTTTTGTAATTCATTTCTCTAAGTTCTTCATCTACTCCAGGTATAACTGGAGGGAATGTACCGTCTGGAATAGGTATTATATCCTCTACCATGTCTGCTATAAGATTAGTATTATATATTACAACCTCTTTTGCTTTTTCTTCTCCTAAGTAGCTAAATTCCTTTAACATTTCACATGTTGTTCTTAAATATAGTGGCATTGGTTTATCCGCGTCTGAAAATCCTTGACCACTCAAAAGTATTCGCCTATATATTTCCTCATGAGGATCAAGGAAATGCACATCTCCTGTTGCTACTACAGGTTTCTCATATTCCTCGCCTAATTCAACTATTTTTCTGTTAATAGACTTAAGCTCATCTACATCTTTTACTGAATTGTTATCAATTAAAAACATATTGTTTGCAAGAGGTTGGATTTCTAAAAAATCGTAAAAATCAATTATATCCTTTATTTCATCATGAGGTCTATTAGATAAAATTCCTTTATATAGTTCGCCAGCCTCACAAGCTGTTCCAATAATTAAATCATCTTTATATTTTGATAATAATGATTTTGGTATCCTAGGTCTTCGATGAAAATATTTTAAATGAGATTCAGATATTATTTTATACAGACTTTTAAGCCCATTTTGATTCTTCGCAAATATTATTATATGAAAAGTCTGATCAGATTTTATATTCTTATTACCTTCAAATATAGTATTTATTTCTTCTATCTTTGTTACGCCTTTTTCTTTCAGCATTTCTATTAGTTTCATGAATATTTTTGCAGTTGCTTCTGAATCATCAACAGCCCTATGATGATTTTCCAGGTTAACATTAAAATGCTTAGACAAAATATTTAGCTTATGACTTTTTAATGATGGTAATAATTCTCGCGAAAGCTGTAGTGTGTCTAATGATGTATTGTTAACTTCTAAGCCTAGACGATTACAGTTTTCTCTAATAAATCCCATATCAAAGGAAGCATTATGTGCTACAAGTACGCTATCACCTACAAATTCAATAAATTTAGGTAAAACTTCATCAATAGTAGGCTTATCTGCTACTAATTCATCTGTAATACCTGTTAATTCTACTATTTTATCAGGTATTTTCATATTTGGATTTACTAGTTGGCTAAATCTATCAACAATTTGGTTATTTATTATCTTAACAGCGCCAATTTCAGTTATTTTATCGTTCTTATTTGAAAAACCGGTAGTTTCAATATCAAATACTATATATTGTGTATCTATAACTTGAGATTTATGCTTATTTACAATTGGTTTAACATCATTGACAAGATAACCTTCTACGCCGTAGATTATCTTCATTCCATATTTTTTTGCTGATTCCATCCCCTCAGGAAAAGCTTGAACAACACCATGGTCAGTAATTGCTAAAGCCTTGTGTCCCCACTCAGAAGCTCTTTTAGCTATTTCATCAAAATTAGAAACTCCATCCATTGAGCTCATTTTTGAATGACAATGAAGTTCAACTCTCTTGTCCTGACATTCATCAATTCTCTTTATCCTTTCAGCTAATTCTAAGGATTTCAAGTTTATAATAGTTTGTCTTACATAGTTGTCATAAATTACATCTCCAAAGATTTTAACATATAAGCCATTCTTTAAATTCATATCTAAGCTTTCTTGTACTTTTTTATTTGCAAAAACCTTTACTGAAATGGAATTTGTCAAGTCAGTAATGCTAAATGTATAAATTTTCTTATCGCCTTTAATTTCTCTGCAATCTAAATCAAATATTTCTCCCTGAACAGCTACACTTCCTGAATCAATATTTATAGTAGAAATCTCTACTATTTCGTTTTCAATCTTATTTCCATAGATGATAGGGCCTGAATCTTTCTTAGTATTTATATTTTTCTTTTGCGCTTCTGTATTCTTTTCGTTAACACTTATATCCAATAACAAATTTTCTAGCATTTTTGTTTCTTCTATTTCTTTTATTTTGTAATGTTCTTCTTCAGATAAATGTGGACTTTCAATATAGTTAAACTTAACTTTAAAGTCTAAACCTAGTTCATCTTTAATTAGCTTCTCTATTTGTTTGTCCATAATTTTATTATGTAAAGCTGTTAGGCCTAATTTACTACCAACATTAATATTTAAAACTTCATCTTCTATTTCCCATGAAATTGAATTTATCCAAGCAAGGCTTGAGGGTATTTCTGTTTTTATTATCCCTATAATATTAGTCATAGAAATATCCATTAAAGATTCTTTGCTGCAGTTAACACCTTTATAATTAACTGACACGATGATATCCTCTAATTCAATAAATTTTTCTAATAATGCTTTTTTTATTTTATCAATTGAATCATTTGGTATTATGCTATCTGGCTTTAAATATAATTTTAAAATTTTATTTTTTGAATTTATAATAACTCTTTCTATGATTATAGTAGATGTTAATTCATTATTAGTGTCAATCTTTAAGTCCTCTAAAAGACTAAAAAGAGTTTTTTTCTTAGGCAAGGTCATACTACATTTCCTCCTGTATTATGATCTATTTACTACGTTAATAATACCTTCTTCATTATTCAGTTTATTAATCAATTCGTTTTTTAGGGAAAGATTAGGTACTTTTATTATCAAATCAACTATTTCTATATGTTCATCTTCAGGTTCTATTTCAATATTTAATATATGGGCACCTAAATCTCCTATAACTTGACATACCCTTCCGAGCTGTCCAGGTTTATTGACAGCAGTAACCTTTAAATTTAAATAGTTTCTTCTAACTTTTATTCTTTTTTCAACCCTTGCAAAAGACAATAATGTAATCAAAACAAGTAAAACAGAGATTATAGCTCCCAAATAAAAGCCTGCTCCTATAGCTATACCTATACATGCTACTGCCCATAAACTAGCTGCTGTAGTTAAACCTCTAACAGTATCGCCTTGTCTAATTATTGTACCTGCACCTAGAAACCCTATTCCACTAATGACTTGTGCACCTAAGCGATCTGGCTGCAAAGGTGTATATTGCTTAAATATATCAAAAATATATATAGAGGTAAGCATAACTAGCGTAGATCCTACACATACTAAAATATGCGTTCTAAGACCTGCTGGCCTTTTTATACTTTCTCTTTCAACACCAATGATCCCAGATAGTAGAACTGAGAGTATTAGCCTAAATGCTACCTGATGAAATGAAAGCATCCTATCACCTATCTTTATAAGTTAATATTTTTACAATATCCCAATACATTTTAAGTCTAGTAGCAAAACCTTTTACCACTCCTAGTTTCTCTTCCTTCATTACATGAGTAAGGTTTTCTAGAGGGACTTCTTTAGTTTTAATTTTATTATTCATTACATATTTAGTTAATGCAATCTCTACTCCATATCTAGTTATGTCAATATTAGGAATACTTTCAAAGACATATCTCTTAATTGCCCTTTGTCCAGATAGATAAGGTGCTACTCTTTGAGCTAAATCTGTTGTAAGTCTTCCATTGCTAAATACTCCAATTGCCATATCAACTTCTTGTTCAATAACAGGCATTAATAAATCAATAATATGACGTTCATTTAGCCCAATAAGGTCTGCATCTAAAAATAAAATGATCTCTGAATGAGTAGCATCAACACCTCTGCTCAATGCTCCACCTTTACCAATATTATTCTCTAGTTCTAGTATTTCTACATTATGTTTTTTGGCAACATCTACTGTATCATCTGTTGAACCATCACTTACTACTATTATTCGATCTATAAGATTAACATTTTTTGCCACTTTTATAACTTCACCAATGGTTTTTCCTTCATTATATGCTGGTATTACTACAGTCACTGAGTACATTAAAATCACCTAATTTTATCTATAGTTTTTCTATTTCATTAACAAGTTCATCTAGTAATTTGTCTTCTTCTACCTTTTTTATTATCTCGCCTTTTTTAAATATGAGAGCACATCCTATACCACCAGCTATGCCTATGTCAGCTTCTCTAGCTTCTCCAGGTCCATTAACCGCACATCCCATTATGGCAACTTTAATAGGCTTTGAAATATTACCTATTCTTTCTTCTACTTTATTAGCAAGATTAATTAAATCAATTTGGGTTCTACCACAGGTTGGGCATGAAATTATTTCTATCTTATCTCTTAGTAGCCCCATAGTTCTTAATATTTGCTTACCAACTCTTACCTCTTCAATTGGATCACCTGTAAGAGAAACTCTTATAGTGTCCCCTATGCCCATAAGAAGTAGTGATCCAATTCCTATGGAAGATTTTATTGTGCCACTCCATGGAGTGCCTGCTTCAGTTATTCCCACATGAAGAGGATAATCTGTTACTTCCGCAGCTTTTTTATATGCATTTACTGTTAATTCCACATCAGTAGCTTTTAAAGAAATTTTAATATTATTATAATTTAAATCCTCTAATATTTTAACATGTTCTAACGCACTATAAACCATAGAATTTTCATTTACTCCATTGTATTTTTCAATTATTTCACGTCTTATTGAACCAGAGTTCACTCCAATTCTTATAGGTATTTGCCTTTCTCTACAGGCAGAAACTACTTCCCTTACTTTATCCTTAGAACCAATATTCCCAGGATTTATTCTAAGCCCATCTACTCCATTCTTTATGGCATCAATTGCAAGTCTATAATCAAAATGTATATCCGCGATAATGGGAATATTAATCCTTTGTTTTATTTTTTTTATTGCTTCTGCAGCATCTTTATCAGGCACAGCAACACGTATTAAATCACAACCCTCATTTTCAAGTTCTAGTATTTGTTTAACAGTCTTTTCTACATCTCTAGTATCTGTGTTAGTCATTGATTGAACGGTTACTGGGTTTTCTCCTCCAATACCTACTTTACCTATAAATATTTCTTTGCTTCTTCTTCTCACAGTTTCACCGCCTAAAAAATGTTAAACTTAATTATGTCCTTATATGCTACTACCAACATTAAAAGTATTAGGAATACAAATCCTATAAAATGAATAAATCCTTCTCTTTCAGGATTTACTGGTTTTCCTCTAATGAATTCAACTAATAGAAAAACAAGCCTACTTCCATCTAATGCAGGTATTGGCAATAGGTTGAAAAAGCCAAGATTAATGCTTATAAATCCTGCAATATAAAGTACATATAGAAAGCCCGACTTAGCAGCTTCTCCAACAAGGTAAACTATACCTACCGGCCCAGAAATATCTCCGCTGCTAACTTTACCTTTGAAAAGCATAAAAATAAACTGAAACATCAATCCTAAAATCATTATCATATTTTCAAATCCATTTTTAATTGATAATAATATTGATTTTTTCACTTTAGGTGCTATGCCAATAATAAGTCTATTTTCATTCTTTTCAATTATTGGCTTAATTGTAAAGTTTAGTTCTCGTTCATTTCTTAAAACACTTACTTTAATTTCTTTTCCATTTGAAGCACTAATAAATTTTTTTATATCTTCCCAACTATTTACATTATTATTATCAACACTTGTAATAGTGTCGCCAGCTCTAATTCCGGCTTCATATGCAGGGAGTTTTTCTGTAACCTTATCTATAGTTGTAGTAGGCACTCCAACGTTATAGGAATAAATACTAAATACAATTATAGCTAAAATAAAATTCATTATAGCTCCTGCTGCAATAACCGTCATCCTTATTCCAATTGGCTTTCTACTAAAGCTTCTTAAATCATCTGAGTATTCATCTTCGCCTTCCATTTTAACATAGCCGCCAATAGGTAAAAGTCTTAGGGTATAATCTGTGTCACCTTTATTTATTTTAAATAATTTGGGACCCATACCAATAGCGAATTCATGTACTTTTATTCCTGATGTTTTTGCAACAATGAAATGTCCGAACTCGTGGAAAACTACAACTATAAAAAAAACAAAAATAGTCGCTAATGCTGTTTGCAATTACATAACACCACCCTTAATTATTAATAATATTTAAAACCATGTTTCTTGCCCATTTATCACTTTCTAAGATGTCATCTAATGTTGGATTTTTGATTAAAATATGTTTATCCATAACTTCATTAATAATTTCAGGTATTTCTAAAAAACTAATTTTATTATTTAAGAACATTTCCACAACTATTTCATTTGCAGCATTTAAAACTGCTGGCATTGTGCCCCCGGTCTTAATAGACTTATAAGCAAATTGTAAACACGGGAAAACTTCTGTATCTGGTTTTTCAAAAGTGAGTTCTTTTAATGCAATAAAATCAAGTTTTTGTAATCCATTTCCTATTCTTATAGGATGTGTTAATGCATATTGAATAGGTATTCTCATATCAGGAATACCTAAGTGAGCAATTATACTTCCGTCAATATATTCTACCATTGAGTGTATTATGCTTTGAGGATGTACTATTACCTCTATTTTTTCAATATCTACATTAAACAACCATTTTGCTTCAATTACTTCTAGACCTTTATTCATCAAGGTAGC
>CAYYDM010000056.1:11451-16132 GCA_964470635.1 uncultured Clostridia bacterium
GCAGTTACTAAAGTTTCCTTATTTGCAAGTGCAATCTTTTTGCCAGACTTTATTGCCTCTAATGTAGGCAGCAAGCCTATCATGCCTACTACTGAAGTAATTACTATGTCAGCACCTTCTATAGTTGCCGCCTCTATTAATCCTTCTATACCTGATACTACTTTTATATTATACCCCTTTAATCTGCCCTTTAAAATAATAGATTTTTCTAAGTCCATAACAGCAACAAGCTTAGGATTAAACTCTAAAGCTTGTTTTTCTAACAGATCTATATTTTCATTTGTAGTCAATGCAATTATTTTATATTCTTTAGTACACCTGATAACATCTAAGGCTTGAGTTCCAATAGAACCAGTTGAGCCTAATATACTTATTCCTTTCAAGATACCACTCCTTGTTTTATACAACTCTTATATATGAAATCTTATCTTTATTTGTTGTAATAGTATTAAATTAACACAAAATAAACTATATAATAATATACTATAGGTCCAGTAAAAAGTATGCTATCAAATCTATCTAAAATACCTCCATGTCCAGGCATAATTTTTCCATAGTCCTTAATATTAGATAACCTCTTTATTCTTGAAGCTGTTAGGTCGCCAATTTGTGCCATTACTGAACACAATATACTTAATATAGAAATATTTAATAAGTTATCAAGTTTGAAATAACAAGAAAATAATAATGTTAATACTAAACTGCCTATAATTCCTCCTATAGAACCTTCAACACTTTTATTTGGACTTAAACTTGGACATAGCTTTCTTCTTCCTAAATTGACTCCAACAAAATATGCAAAAGTATCTGTACCCCAAGCAGTAATAAACACAAGCCAAATATATATACTACCTCCTAATAAAGCTATATGAGAAATAAAAAAAGGTATGTATAAAGCACCTAAAACAGTCATTGCTACATCATTAATTCCAATTTTGTCATCGAAGACTAAAATACATAATAAAATCAAAATATATATAAATATTAAAAGTGAAAATAAGTCGTTTCTGTTTAAAATAATCAAAGCAAATAAACCTATTGCAAATAAATAATTGACAAATGGAATGGTCTTAAGGCCATTAATATTCTTAATTGCCCTATCAAACTCGTATAGTCCAATAATAGAAACTAAAAGTGTAGAAATATTCAATACATTACCACCTGTAAATACTACCATGAAAAGAATAAGTAATCCAATTATTCCTGAAATCACTCTAGTCTTCATAATTACTCACCTAAATTCCCCCAAATCTACGTTTTCTACTTTGAAATTCAATTATAGCCTTGTAAAACTCTTCTTTGTAAAACTCTGGCCAATACACATCAGTAAAAACAAATTCTGTATACGCAATTTGATAGAGCAAAAAATTGCTTATACGTATCTCGCCGCTTGGTCTAATTAATAAATCTGGATCAGGTTGATTTTTAGTGTATAGGTAATTTTTAAATATTATCTAAATTAATATTGCCATTTTGTACATCAACTATCAAAGACTTTATACCGTTGATAATTTCATATCTGCCACCATAGTTTAATGCGATATTTAATTGCATTTTAGTATTATTTTTTGTTTTTTCTACAGCATTATATACTTCTTCCCTAGGCAATATAGGCAATTTACTTAAGTCTCCCAATATGTTTATTTTCACATTATTTTCATGTAAAGTATTAAGTTCTTTCCTTAGGTATTCTACTAAAAGTTTCATTAGTGTGTCAACTTCATCTTTTGGGCGTCCCCAGTTCTCTGTTGAGAAAGCATATAGAGTCAAAAACTCTATTCCTAGGTTTCCAGCTACTTCAACTACTTCTTTTACTCTTTCTACTCCTTCTCTATGACCAGCTGTTCTAGGAAGCAGTCTTTTTTTAGCCCACCTTCCGTTCCCATCCATAATTATTGCCACATGTTTAGGTAGTCTATTCAAATCTATTTTGCTTAAGAAAGTATTAGTATTTGTTGTATTCATTTTCATATAATTACCTCCTATAACATAGGAACTACTAAAAACCCCTTCTTTACACAAGAAGGGGTTAAAAGTAACTAATTACAACAGTAATATTGCTTTCAGTCTCGGTATACCTAATAATTCTTGGTTCAGAAAGTATAGTCACTTTATCTTTTTTACTTGCAGTTGTTTCTTTAATCCTAATCTTTTTATCAGTAAATTCTTCTAATATTCCTAATCCTTCTGCTACTGAAAAACCTAAGATATCAAGCCTGTTCAAATAAACTATACCTCCAATAGTTCTTTTTCTTTTTGTGCTAACAAATTGTCAATTTCCTCTATATATTTATCAGTTATTTTTTGCATTTGTTCTTCTGCCTGCTTTTGTTCATCCTCAGTAATTTCAGAAGACTTTTGCATTTTCTTAATCAATTCATTAGCTTCTCTTCTTCCGTTTCTAATAGCAATCTTTGCATTTTCAGCAGCTTTCTTAACTACTTTTATTAAATCTCTTCTTCTTTCTTCAGTTAATTGCGGTATAACTAATCTAATTATTTTTCCATCGACTGATGGATTTAATCCTAAGTCAGACTTTAGTATTGATTTTTCAATCTGTGAAACAACACTAGCATCCCACGGTTGAATAACAAGTAATCTTGGTTCTGGTGCAGATATATTTGCTATTTGATTTAGTGGTGTTTGAGTCCCGTAATAATCAATAGAAATCCTATCTAATAAAGTTGGATTAGCTCTTCCAGCTCTTACACTGTTGAGTTCTTCTTTAAACGCTTTAATTGTTTTTTTCATTCTTTCTTCCGTTTGCTTATGAACATCTAGATACATAATCATTCCTCCTTTACCTGCGTTCCTATTTGATCTCCACAAATAATTCTTACAATGTTGTCGGCATCATCTATGCCAAATACTATCAAAGGTATTTTATTGTCCATGCATAATGATGTGGCTGTAGAATCCATAATTCCCAATCCTAAATTTAGTATATCTATATATTTTAATTTATCAAATTTTTTAGCATTTGTGTTCAAGTAAGGGTCAGAATCGTAAACTCCATCTACTCCTTTTTTAGCAAGTAAAATAACTTCTGCCTCAACCTCAGCAGCTCTTAAAGCAGCAGTAGTATCCGTAGAAAAGTATGGATTACCTGAACCACCGGCAAAGATTACTACTCTTCCCTTTTCTAGATGCCTAATAGCTCTTCTTCTAATATAAGGTTCTGCAATTTGTCTCATTTCAATAGCAGTTTGCACCCTAGTCAAAACACCTATTTTTTCTAAGGCATCCTGTAAAGCAAGTGCATTAATTGTAGTGCCTAGCATTCCCATATAGTCTGAAGTTGTTCTATCCATTCCTTCGGAACTTCTACCTCTCCAAAAGTTACCTCCTCCAACTACTATGGCCACCTGGACTTTCATCTCTTGTACTTTTTTTATCTCTTCTGCTATCTTAATAATAGTGTTTTCATCGATACCAAAACCTTTGTCTCCTGCTAACGCTTCACCACTTAATTTTAGAATAATTCTTTTATATTTGGGTTCTATCATGTAAACACTCCTAGCATACATATTCTACATTTCATAAAAAAAACCTTCACATATTGATAAAAATCATTTTATTAATATGAAAATATTTATTCAAATGGAGAACACTTTGTGTTCTCCATTTAATTAACCATTGATTTGCTTAGCAACTTCCTCAGCAAAATTTTCTTCTCTTT
Organism: uncultured Clostridia bacterium; assembly: GCA_964470635.1. Lineage (GTDB taxonomy): Bacteria > Bacillota > Clostridia > Tissierellales > Proteiniboraceae > Proteiniborus. The sequence continues at coordinate 15,131 of CAYYDM010000056.1, forward strand.
TTTCTAGGCCTTCTCCAACCTGATATCTAACAAATCTTCTTATCTTAATGTTTTCTCCAATCTTAGCTATTTTTTCAGCTAAAAGATCTTTTATAACAATATCTGAATCTTTAATAAATGGTTGCTCTAATAAACATACCTCTTTATAGTATTTTTCAATTCTTCCTTCAACCATTTTTTCAGCAATATGCTCAGGTTTTCCTTCATTTATAGCTTGATGCTTTAATACTTCTCTTTCTCTTTCTATTTCGTCTTGTGGAACTTCGTCTATTGAAACATATTTAGGGTTTGATGCTGCAACTTGCATCGCCATGTCTTTTACGAATGTCTTAAATTCTTCATTTTTTGCAACAAAATCTGTTTCAGTATTAACTTCTATTAAAACACCTATTCTGCCTCCGTGTATGTATGCTTCTACAATACCTTCAGATGCAATTCTTCCTGCTTTTTTGGCAGCCTTTGATAAACCCTTCTCTCTTAATAAATCAATAGCTTTTTCGATATCTCCATTCGTTTCTTCTAATGCCTTCTTACAATCAAGCATTCCAGCACCTGTTCTTTCTCTTAACTCCTTAACCAATCCTGCTGATATAGCCATTTTTTAGCCTCCTTTTTAAATTAAAAAGGTAAGAGCAGTAAGGGAAAAACTCCCCTATAACCCTTACCTTTATGATTACTCTTCTATTTGTTCGCCTTGTTTACCTTCTAAAACGGCATTAGCAATTGTCTCTGTAAGTAACTTAACAGCTCTTATTGCATCATCGTTTCCTGGAATAACAAAGTCCACTTCTTCTGGATCACAGTTTGTATCAACAATTCCTACTACAGGTATTCCAAGTATTCTTGCTTCCTTAACTGCGATTTTTTCTTTCCTAGGGTCTACAACAAATAATGCATCTGGAATTCTTTGCATATTTTTAATACCACCAAGGAACTTTTCTAGTCTCTCAGCTTCGTGTCTTAACTTGATTACTTCTTTTTTAGGAAGAACGTCAAAAGTTC
>CAYYDM010000057.1:0-2203 GCA_964470635.1 uncultured Clostridia bacterium
GTTCCAATATTTACGTGTGGCTTATTTCTTTCAAATTTTGCTTTTGCCATTTTTTTATTCCTCCCTACTAAACAAATTTTTATTTTAAAATAATAATATTTTTAGAAATTATTTATTCATAATTTTTTCAGCTATACTATTTGGTACTGATTCATAATGGTCAAATTGCATTGTATATGTTCCACGACCTTGAGTTTTTGAACGAAGATCAGTTGCATATCCAAACATTTCTGCTAGAGGTACAAATCCTCTTACAACTTGTAGTCCATTTCTTGATTCCATACCTTCTATTCTTCCTCTTCTTGAGTTAAGGTCACCTATTACGTCTCCCATATACTCTTCTGGCATAACAACTTCAACCTTCATATATGGTTCAAGAATTACAGGACTTGCTTTTTTCATACCATCTTTAAATGCCATTGAACCTGCTATTTTGAATGCCATTTCTGATGAGTCAACCTCATGGTATGATCCATCATATAAAGTTACTCTAAAGTCAAGAACTTCATATCCTGCAAGAATACCATTTTGCATAGCTTCTTGAATACCATTATCAACGGCTGGAATATACTCTTTTGGTATAGCCCCACCAACGATTTTATTGACAAATTCATAGCCTTCGCCTGGTTGTCTTGGTTCAAGCCTAATTTTAACGTGTCCATATTGTCCACGTCCACCAGATTGTCTTGCATATTTTGATTCAACTTCAACTTCTTTAGTTATTGTTTCTTTATATGCAACTTGTGGGTTACCTACATTAGCTTCTACTTTAAATTCTCTAAGAAGTCTGTCAACAATAATTTCTAGATGTAATTCACCCATTCCTGCTATTATCGTTTGACCTGTTTCTTGGTCAGTATAAGCCTTAAATGTTGGGTCTTCCTCTGACAATTTAGCTAAAGCTATTCCCATCTTATCCTGGCTTGCTTTAGATTTAGGCTCTATAGCTACTCTTATAACAGGCTCTGGGAATTCCATAGATTCTAGTATTATAGGATTACCTTCATCGCAAAGAGTATCTCCTGTCGCAGTGTCTTTAAGTCCTACTGCAGCAGCAATATCTCCTGCATAAACCCTGTCTAGTTCTTCCCTCTTGTTAGCATGCATTTGTAGTATACGGCCTATTCTTTCTTTTTTACCTTTTGTTGAATTCAATACGTATGAGCCCGAATCCAACACGCCTGAGTAAACTCTAAAAAAAGCAAGTTTACCTACATATGGGTCTGCCATAATCTTAAATGCCAATGCTGCAAAAGGCTCATCATCTGAGGATACTCTTTCTTCAACCTCTTCTGAACCCGGCTTAATCCCTGTTATATTTGGAACATCAGTTGGTGCCGGCATATATTCAACTACTGCATCTAGAAGTGGTTGGATACCTCTATTTCTATATGCTGAACCACATAGAACTGGAGTTACTTTACATCCAATTGTAGCACTTCTTATTGCACTCTTTATTTCGTCAATACTAATTTCTTCACCTTCAAGGTATTTCATCATTAGCTCTTCATTTTCATCTGCTACAGCCTCAATAAGGGCTTCTCTGTACTCTTTTGCTAAGTCTTCCATCTCTGCTGGAACGTCTATTATTTCATAGTCTTTTCCTAGTTCGTCTTTGTATATTCTTGCTTTCATATTAACTAGGTCAATCATTCCTACAAAATCACTTTCTGAACCTATTGGTAGCTGTACAGGTACTGCATTAGCCTTTAGTCTCTCTTTCATCATATCAACTGCTCTATAGAAATCCGCACCTGTAGTGTCCATTTTGTTTACAAAAGCCATACGTGGAACATGGTATTTATCAGCTTGACGCCAAACTGTTTCTGATTGTGGCTCCACACCGCCTTTTGCACAAAAAACTGCTACTGCGCCATCGAGAACACGAAGAGATCTTTCCACCTCAACGGTAAAATCCACGTGTCCTGGTGTGTCTATGATATTTATCCTATGTCCATTCCATTGAGCTGTAGTTGCTGCAGAAGTTATTGTGATTCCTCTTTCCTGTTCTTGCTCCATCCAATCCATAGTAGCGGAACCTTCATGAGTTTCGCCTATCTTATGAGTTCTACCTGTATAGAATAGTATTCTTTCAGTAGTAGTCGTTTTACCTGCATCTATGTGAGCCATTATACCAATATTTCGAGTTTTTTCTAAAGAAAATTCTCTAGGCACAGTAATCCTCCTTTCTGTTACTTATTTT
>CAYYDM010000057.1:2310-15130 GCA_964470635.1 uncultured Clostridia bacterium
ACTTATTTTATATTTATATTTCCATCTAATTGTTATTTTAATCATAATAATCTATATTAATTACCATCTATAATGTGCGAAAGCTTTATTAGCCTCAGCCATTTTGTGTGTATCTTCTCTCTTTTTAACACTTGCGCCTGTGTTGTTAGCTGCATCCATGATTTCTTTAGCTAGTTTTTCACTCATAGTTTTTTCTCCTCTTTTTCTAGAGTACTCTGCTAGCCATCTTAATCCTAGTGTTTGTCTTCTATCTGGTCTAACTTCTACTGGCACTTGGTATGTTGCTCCCCCCACACGTCTAGCCTTTACTTCTAATACAGGCATTATGTTGTTAAAGCCTTTATAGAAAACTTCTAGTGGGTCTTCTCCAGTTTTTTCTTTTATGGTATCAAAGGCATCATACACTATTCTTTGTGCAACACCCTTTTTCCCATCAAGCATGATTTGGTTTATTAATTTTGTAACTACTTTATCTCTATATATTGGATCTGGACTAACTTGTCTTTTTGGAATATGTCCTTTTCTTGGCACTATTCTTCCCTCCTTAAACATTTAAGATTAATTCATAGGTACTCGACTCTTTGAAGCTTGTCGTCAGCGCACTAAAATGCATTTATATAAACAGCCTTTAGCCTATGACGCTAAAACCCCGCATTTTCGTACCTGTTAACATTATTTTTTCTTAGGTCTCTTTGCACCATATTTTGACCTAGATTGCATTCTCTTATCTACACCAGCTGCATCTAAAGTTCCTCTAACAATGTGGTATCTAACCCCTGGTAAGTCTTTAACTCTTCCACCTCTTATAAGAACAACACTGTGCTCTTGTAAGTTGTGGCCTATACCTGGGATATAAGCGTTAACTTCTAGACCATTTGTAAGTCTAACTCTGGCAATTTTTCTTAAAGCTGAGTTAGGTTTCTTAGGTGTTACAGTTCTAACAGATACACAAACCCCTCTTTTTTGTGGTGAATTTACCTTTGTTGTTCTTTTCTTTAGAGAGTTTAGACCTATTCCTAAGTGAGCTGATTTAGATTTGTAAATAACTTCTTCTCTACCTTTTCTTACTAGTTGGCTAATTGTTGGCATTGAAGCACCTCCTTCCAAATTTTAAACTATTTCAAAATGGCAGCTACTGCTGCACTTACATCAATATCACAGGCCTTACCTAATTCTTTCATACTTTTAACATATATAATCTCTATAGTTTTTTCATTGCATAAATGAATGATATCCTGTACAACTTTGGATTCTGCATCTTCTGCTATATATACTGTTTGAACTTCATTGTTATTTATTGATCTTCTGGCCTGTTTTATACCAACAACCTTTTTAGTATCTTTAAGATTAGTTAGCATTTGAGTCTCCTCCTTCATTAGACATCTCCTTATTAGACATCTAGAAGATTATGTAACAAAGCTACATAATCTTCTTTGATTCAAAAGAGTCAACCTGCAATTTTACACACTTATATATTTTATCATCTGTTATAATCAGTGTCAACATTTATATTATTCTTGCACTATATCTTCATTTATCTTTTCTTCTTGAATTTTTAAGGCAATGTCTTTATATTTTCTCATTCCTGTACCTGCTGGTATAAGTTTACCAATAAGTACATTTTCTTTTAATCCTATTAGCCCATCTTCTTTTCCTTTTATAGCTGCTTCTGTAAGAACTCTTGTAGTTTCTTGGAAAGAAGCTGCTGATAAGAATGATTCAGTGGCTAATGAAGCCTTAGTAATTCCAAGCAATACTCTTCTACCTACTGCTGGTTTTCCTGATTGTTCTTCTATTTTTCTGTTAGCATCTTCAAAGTCAAAGATATTAACTAGTCCTCCAGGAAGAAAATCTGTATCACCTGGCTCTTCAATCTTAACCTTATTTAACATTTGTCTAACTATAACTTCAATATGTTTATCGTTTATGTCAACACCTTGCATTCTATAAACTCTTTGTACTTCTTTTACTAGATATGCTTGAACTCCTGAGATGCCTTTAATTTTTAATATATCGTGTGGATTAACTGAACCTTCAGTTATCTCGTCTCCTGCTTCAATAAAGTCTCCTGCTTTGACTTTTAGTCTTGAACCATAAGGAATAGTGTATGTTCTTGATTCACCGTCTCCAGCAGTTACTATTGCTTCTTTTCTTCTTTTTGATTCATTCATTGAAACTGTACCTGAAATCTCTGTTATAATAGCAAGCCCCTTTGGTTTTCTAGCCTCGAAAAGCTCCTCAACCCTTGGAAGACCTTGAGTAATATCCGCTCCAGCAACTCCACCTGTATGGAAAGTACGCATTGTAAGCTGAGTACCAGGCTCACCTATTGATTGTGCTGCTATTATTCCTACAGCTTCTCCAGTATTAACTATTTGTCCTGTAGCAAGGTTTCTTCCATAGCATTTTGAGCATACTCCATGTCTTGTTCTACAACCTAGTACAGATCTTGTCTTTACTTCCTCTATTCCAGCATCAATAATTTTATCTGCTGCATTTTCTGTAATTAACTCTCCTGCAGCTACTATTAGTTTTCCTGTATTTGGATCCATTACATCTTCATATGCATATCTGCCTTCAATTCTATCCCATAGTTCTTCGATAACTTCTTTTCCATCTTTAAATGCTTTAATTGTTACATAGTGGTCAGTTCCACAGTCATCTTCTCTTACTATTACGTCCTGGCTAACATCAACTAGTCTTCTTGTAAGGTATCCTGAGTCAGCTGTTCTTAAAGCTGTATCTGCAAGACCTTTTCGAGAACCGTGTGTTGAAGTAAAGAACTCAAGTACTGTAAGGCCTTCTCTAAAGTTTGCTCTTATAGGCTGTTCAACAGTCTTACCTGAAGCATTTGCCATAAGACCCCTCATACCTGCAAGCTGTCTAATCTGGTTTTTACTACCCCTAGCTCCTGAATGAGCCATTATGAATATGTTGTTAAGAGGATCTAGGTTATTCATAAGTGCTTCAGTAACCTGTTCTGTAGTTTTATTCCAAACTTCTATGACTCTTTCATATCTTTCTTCGTCTGAAATAAGTCCTCTTCTATAAGATTTTTCGTATTTGTCAACTTTTTCTTCTGCTTCAGATATTAATATTTCTTTTGCCTCAGGAACTACTATATCATCAATACTTACTGTAATAGCACCGATTGTAGAGAAATGGAATCCTGTTTCTTTGACGTTGTCAAGTACTACAGAAGTTATTGTATTTCCATGTTTTCTAAAGCATTTTTCAATAACTTTACCTAGCATTTTCTTATCTACAAGTCTATCTACTTCTAATGAATATTTATCCTCTTCTCTATTGACAAATCCTAAGTCTTGAGGAATGTTTCTATTAAATATAAATCTACCTACAGTGCTCTCTACTAGTTTTCCTTTATCATTTTCATCAAGTCTTACTCTAACCTTAACCTTAGCGTGTAACTCTACTGCACCATCATAATATGCAAGTATCATTTCATCGTAGTCTTTGAAAACCATTCCTTCGCCTTTTTCGCCTGATTTTTCTACTGTTAAGTAGTAGCTACCTAGTACCATGTCTTGCGTAGGTGTAGTAATAGGTTTTCCATCTTTTGGCGCAAGAATGTTATTTACTGATAACATAAGGAATCTTGCTTCAGCTTGTGCCTCCATAGAAAGCGGTACGTGTACAGCCATCTGGTCACCGTCAAAGTCTGCGTTATAAGCAGTACATACAAGTGGATGTAGCTTTATAGCCTTACCCTCTACTAGTATTGGCTCAAAGGCTTGAATACCAAGTCTGTGTAGTGTAGGAGCACGGTTTAATAGTACTGGATGTTCTTTTATAACTGAGTCCAATACATCCCATACAACTGGCTTAACTTTTTCTACCATTCTTTTAGCACTCTTTATGTTATGTGCATGGCCTTCATTCACTAATCTTTTCATTACGAATGGCTTAAATAATTCAAGTGCCATCTTTTTAGGAAGTCCGCATTGATAGAATTTAAGCTCTGGTCCAACAACTATAACGGAACGTCCTGAATAGTCAACCCTCTTACCAAGAAGGTTTTGTCTAAATCTTCCTTGTTTACCTTTAAGCATATCAGACAATGATTTTAATGGTCTATTGCCGGGTCCTGTTACAGGTCTTCCTCTTCTTCCATTATCTATCAAAGCATCTACAGCTTCTTGAAGCATCCTCTTCTCATTCCTAACTATGATGTCTGGAGCTCCTAAGTCTAATAGTCTTTTTAATCTATTATTTCTATTTATAACTCTTCTGTAAAGATCATTTAAATCGGATGTTGCAAACCTTCCACCGTCAAGCTGTACCATAGGTCTTAAATCTGGTGGGATAACAGGTATTACATCTAGTACCATCCACTCAGGTTTATTACCTGATTGTCTAAAGGCTTCAACAACTTCTAATCTTCTTATTATTCTAATTTTCTTCTGTCCTGAACTTTCTTTTAGCTGGGTTCTTAAATCCTTTGCTTCCCCTTCTAAATCAATTTTGGACAAAAGTTCTTTTATTGCTTCTGCTCCCATAGAAGCTTTAAATCTTCTACCGAATTTATCTATAGCATCCCTGTATTCTTTCTCGTTTAGTAGTTGCTTTTCTGAAAGAGATGTATCACCAGGATCTATAACTACATATGAAGCAAAATAAAGAATTTTCTCTAAGGCTCTAGGGGACATGTCTAATATTAGCCCCATTCTACTTGGTATACTCTATGTGCCCCATTCTCTCTCTTCTTACTTTGGCTTTTGTGACCTCAACTCCACATCTGTCACACACTACACCTTTATATCTTACCCTTTTGTACTTTCCACAATGGCATTCCCAGTCCTTTGTAGGCCCAAATATTTTTTCACAGAATAGACCTTCCTTTTCAGGTTTTAAGGTTCTATAATTAATAGTTTCAGGTTTTTTTACTTCTCCTTTTGACCATTGTCTTATCTTTTCAGGTGATGCTAAACCAATCCTGATTGAATCAAAATTATCAAGCTCGAACAAGGGGCTTTCTCTCCCTTCATAAATTAATTTGAGGCTAAAAACTAGTCATCAAAATCTTCATCAAACAAGCTATCATCGTCTTCAAAAATAAACTTGTCATCATCAGATTCTTCGTTTTCAAGATCTTCTTCAGATCCTTCTACATTACTTTCATCATAATCATTGTAATATTCACTTTCAAATTCACTATCTTTATCTTCTACGTCAAAGCCAATATTAAGTTCACCTATTTCATCTTCTACTGATTCTTTTATTTCTATTTCTGTATCATTGGTTAACACCTTAACATCTAAGGCTAAGCTTTGTAATTCCTTAATAAGAACCTTGAATGATTCTGGAATTCCTGGCTCAGGTATGTTCTCTCCTTTTACTATTGCCTCATATGTCTTAACACGTCCTACAACGTCATCTGATTTTACTGTCAATATCTCTTGTAAAGTATGAGAAGCACCATAAGCCTCTAATGCCCATACCTCCATTTCACCAAATCTCTGACCACCAAACTGAGCTTTACCTCCCAATGGCTGTTGAGTAACTAGTGAATATGGACCTGTAGATCTAGCGTGTATCTTGTCGTCAACTAAGTGGTGAAGCTTAAGCATATACATATATCCTACAGTAACAGGATTGTCAAATGCTTTTCCTGATCTACCATCCCTTAGGTTTATTTTTCCACTTTCTGGATAATCCACATCTTTTAAAGCTTCCCATATGTCATTTTCATTGGCGCCGTCAAATACTGGAGTAGCAACATGCCAGCCTGCTTTTTTTGCAGCTAGACCTAGATGAACTTCTAATACCTGACCAATATTCATACGAGAAGGAACCCCTAATGGGTTAAGAACAACTTCTAGTGGTGTTCCATCTGGTAAGAAAGGCATATCTTCTTCAGGAAGAATTCTAGAAACAACACCTTTATTACCGTGTCTACCACACATTTTATCTCCAACATTGATCTTACGTTTTGTAGCAATATACACTCTAACGAGTTGGTTAACTCCTGGAGGCAACTCATCTCCATTTTCTCTTGTAAATACTTTCACATCTACAATTATTCCTGTCTCTCCATGAGGTACCCTAAGTGAAGTATCTCTAACTTCTCTAGCTTTCTCACCAAATATTGCTCTTAATAGTCTTTCTTCGGCAGTAAGTTCTGTTTCTCCCTTTGGAGTAACCTTTCCAACTAATATGTCATTTGCTTCAACTTCTGCCCCTATTCTAATAATTCCTCTTTCGTCAAGGTCTTTTAATGACTCTTCTCCTACATTAGGTATATCTCTTGTTATCTCTTCTGGCCCAAGTTTTGTATCTCTAGCTTCTGATTCATATTCTTCTATATGAACTGAAGTTAGTATATCTTCCCTTACAACTTTTTCATTTAACAAAATAGCATCTTCGTAGTTATAGCCTTCCCATGTCATAAATGCAATTAGAAGGTTTTTACCAAGAGCTATTTCTCCCTGATCTGTTGAAGGTCCATCAGCAATAACTTGACCTTTTTCTACTCTTTCTTGTTTTTTAACAATAGGTCTTTGATTTATGCAGGTTCCTTGATTTGAACGTTTAAATTTCAATAATTTATATTTATCTATTTGCCCATCTTCGTCTCTTCTGACTAATATTTCATCAGAAGTTACTCTAATAACAACTCCAGAATTTTTCGCAACTATTACTACTCCTGAGTCTTTTGCTGCTCTATATTCCATACCTGTACCTATAATTGGAGCCTCTGTTTTTAATAGAGGAACAGCCTGACGTTGCATGTTAGCACCCATTAGTGCTCTATTAGCATCATCATTCTCCAAGAACGGTATCATAGCAGTACCTACAGAAACAATTTGTTTAGGTGATACATCCATGTAATCAACTTCATCTACTGGTACTACTTCTATACTTCCGTATTTTGCTCTAGCTAATGCTCTTTTATTGACAAATCTGCCTTCAGCATCTAATGGCTCATTTGATTGAGCTATAATAAACTCATCTTCCATATCAGCCGTTAAATAATCGATCTCATGAGTAACTACAGCTGCATCTTTATCAACTCTTCTATATGGTGCTTCAATGAAGCCATAGTCATTTATTCTAGCATAGGTAGTAAGTGACGTGATTAGTCCGATGTTTGGTCCTTCAGGAGTCTCTATAGGACACATTCTTCCATAGTGTGAGTGGTGAACGTCTCTTACCTCAAAGCCAGCTCTATCTCTACTAAGTCCTCCTGGTCCTAGTGCTGACATCCTACGTTTATGTGTAAGCTCCGCTAATGGGTTTGTTTGATCCATGAACTGTGATAACTGGCTACTGCCAAAGAATTCTTTTATGGCTGCAGCAACAGGCCTTATATTAATCAAGGCTTGAGGTGTAACTACATCTATGTCTTGAATAGTCATTCTTTCTCTGACTACCCTTTCCATCCTTGATAAACCTATTCTAAATTGGTTTTGTAATAGTTCTCCTACAGAACGAAGTCTTCTGTTTCCAAGGTGATCTATATCGTCAGTATTTCCAATGCCAAAAAATAAGTTAAATTCATAATTAACTGATGCAACTATGTCCGAATTTATTATATGTTTTGGAGATATCTCTCTAATTCTTTCTTTTATAGCCTCTTTCAGTTCATCAGTTTTTCCAAATTTATCTATTAATTCTTTCATTACAGGATAGTATACTTTCTCTTTTAAGCCAAGATCCTCAACAGAAAAAGGCAGATTAAACGCTCTAATGTCTACAAAATGATTTCCCATAACTCTTACAACTTTGTTATCATCAGTTAGCACATCTACAACATTTATACCTGCATTCTCTATTTCAATGGCTTTCTTTCTAGATATCTTTTCGCCTTTTTCGACTAAGATTTCTCCTGTATTTTCATCTATTATTGTGTTAGCTGCTCTTCTATTTGCAATTCTAATATAAAGCGATAACTTTTTATTGAATTTATATCTACCAACTTTTGCTAAATCATATCTCTTAGGATCAAAAAATAACGTATTAATAAGTGATTTAGCGCTATCAACTGTAGGTGGTTCACCTGGTCTAAGCCTTTTGTATATTTCAAGTAAACCCTCATCTTGGTTCTTAGTACTATCTTTTTCAAGGGTTTTTAGAACTTGTTCAGTTTCTCCTAAAAGTTCTAAAATTTCCGCATTAGAGCCATAGCCTAATGCTCTAAGTAAAATAGTAAGGGGGAGTTTTCTAGTTCTATCCACTCTAACATATACTATATCATTTGAGTCACTTTCGTATTCTAACCAAGCACCTCTATTAGGTATTACAGTGGAAGAATACAATCTCTTACCAGTCTTATCTATATCTTCTGCAAAATAAACTCCTGGAGATCTGACCAATTGGCTTACTATTACTCTTTCTGCTCCATTAATTATGAATGTTCCTTTATCGGTCATTAAAGGAAAATCTCCCATAAATACTTCTTGTTCCTTAACTTCTCCTGTTTCCTTATTAATAAGTCTAACTTTAACTTTTAATGGTGCTGCAAAATTTACGTCTCTTTCCTTAGACTCTTCTTCTTCATATTTTGCTTCATCACCAATAGTATAATCAACAAATTCTAAAATTAAGTTTCCTGTGTAGTCTTGAATTGGAGAAATATCTTCAAAAACCTCTCTTAGTCCTTCATTGATAAACCAATCATAGGACCTTTTCTGTACCTCAATTAAATCTGGGAGCTCTAAGACTTCGCTAATCCTAGAATAGCTCATACGAACCCGTTTTCCATACGAAACAGGATGCACCATTATTACCACCCCTTAATAAAACTTAAGTAGTTAAAAATAAATTACCGTTGGTAATTTTTTGAATTAAATACACCTATTATAATATTGCCACAAACTTTATCAAATATTCAAAGTTCATGCCAAAAATCGCCTATTATGCATTTTATAATATTATCATACAAAAATATAGTTGTCAAGCATAGAAATTATCTGCTTCTGTTATGTTTTTTTAACAAAAAAATCGAAATAAAACTTAAAGACAACTATTTATTTAGAAAAAATAATAGAAATTTATTTTGTTTCTTAGATTGCATAAAAGTACAATAATAAAATTTTATTCTTAAGCTTGGCTTATTATTATACCATAAAAAAAGGTCTCATTTATTAATGAAACCTTTTTTTATCATATTATATAATCATTATTTTATTTCTACAGTTGCTCCAACTTCTGCAAGTTTAGCTTTTATTTGTTCAGCTTCGTCTTTTGAAGCTCCTTCTTTTAATGTCTTTGGAGCGCCATCAACTAAGTCTTTAGCTTCTTTTAAGCCTAAACCAGTTAATTCTCTAACAACTTTTATAACTTTGATTTTTTCTGCGCCAGCATTTGCTAAAATTACATCAAATTCAGTTTTTTCTTCAGCTGCTGCACCAGCTGCTGGAGCTGCTCCGCCTGCTACCATTACAGGAGCTGCTGCGCTTACACCAAATTCTTCTTCTAATGCTTTAACTAATTCTGATAATTCTAAAACAGATAATGCTTTTACATCTTCTATTAATTTTGTGATTTTTTCACTCATTATAATATACCTCCATTTTTCGATTTATTATTAAGCTTCTTGTGGTTCTTTATCAACTATTGCTTGTATTGTTCTAGCAAACTTGGAAATAGGTGAGTTCAATGCAATAACTAATTGAGTAAGTAGAACTTCCTTAGATGGCAATTCACCTATAGCTTTAATCTTATCTACGCCTACGATTTCACCTTCAACAATACCAGCTTTAAATTCTAAGTTTTTATGATCTTTAGCAAATTCACTTGTAATTTTAGCAGGAGCTACAACATCATCGTGAGATATAGCTATAGCATTTGGTCCAGCTAAGAATTCATTGAAAGCTTCGTATCCTTCTTCTTTAAATGCAAATCTCATCATTGTGTTTTTGTAAACTTTATAATCTACACCTGCTTGAGTACATTTTTTTCTTAATTCAGTAACTTCCTCAACAGTAAGACCTCTATAATCAACAAGTACAATTGATTTTGCATCTTTAATCTTAGATCTTATTTCTTCTACAATTTGTTTCTTTTGATCTAATACTGAGCTCATTCTAGTCCACCTCCTTATTGCTTAACTTATCCTAATATTTTGGCCTGAAAATATAATAAGGTCTCTCCATAGACATACAGAGAGACCCTTGATTTCATAAGTAATCACAAGTCTGTCCTCGGTAGGCTAATATTAAACCCTATAGGTACCTACTGTCTACGGAACAATTATTAAAATTGTAACATTAGTATATTATCAGTATATTAAAATAATGTCAACAGTTTTATTCCATTATTTTTGATGAATTTATTTTAATTCCAGGACCCATTGTACTAGAAATAGATACACTTCTTAAATATCTTCCTTTTGCTGCTGCTGGTTTAGCTTTAATAACTGCTTCCATTAAAGAATTGAAGTTTTCTCTTAGTTTATCTGTTCCAAATGATACTTTTCCTATTGGAACGTGGATAATGTTAGTTTTGTCAACTCTGTACTCAACCTTACCAGCTTTAATATCTTGAATTGCTTTTTCAACATCAAAAGTAACTGTTCCAGATTTTGGGTTTGGCATTAATCCCTTTGGTCCTAATACCCTACCTAATCTTCCTACAACACCCATCATATCTGGAGTTGCAACAACAACATCATAGTCAAACCAGTTTTCGCTTTGAATTTTAGTTACAAGTTCTTCAGCTCCTACAAAGTCAGCGCCTGCATTTTCTGCTTCCTTAGCTTTGTCACCTTTTGCAAAAACTAAAACTTTTTTAGTTTTACCTGTACCATGTGGTAAAACTACAGCACCCCTAACTTGTTGATCAGCATGTCTTGAGTCTACCCCAAGTTTTATATGCAATTCTACTGTCTCATCAAATTTAGCTTTTGCTGTTTTTTGAACTAATTCAATAGCTTCAGCTGAATCATAAAGATTTTCTCTATCTACTAATTTTGCACTTTCTAAATAATTCTTACCTTTTTTAGCCATTATATAAACCTCCTTGTGGTATTAGCGGTTGTTACCTCCCACTTTTAAATTATTCTTCTACAACAATTCCCATACTTCTTGCAGTTCCCGCTACCATGCTCATAGCAGCTTCTATACTACCTGCATTTAAGTCTGGCATTTTAAGCTCTGCAATCTCTCTAACTTTAGCTTTTGATATTTTTGCAACTTTTGTTTTGTTTGGTACTCCGGAGCCTGATTCTATTCCTACTGCCTTCTTTAGCAATACTGCTACCGGAGGAGTTTTTGTTATGAATGAGAAAGATCTATCTTGGTAAACTGTTAAAACAACTGGGATTATCATACCAACTTGATCAGCAGTTTTAGCATTAAATTCTTTTGTAAACTGCATGATATTTACCCCATGAGGACCTAAAGCTGTACCTACTGGTGGCGCTGGAGTTGCTTTACCAGCTGGAATTTGTAATTTAACCATAGCTATAACCTTTTTTGCCATTTTTACACCTCCTTACTATGTTGGAAAAGCCTAAAAGCTAATCCATTTGTGTCTTTTAATCTATATATAATAATAAAGCGTATGCTTTGTACCAACACTATAGTTTTTCAATCTGATCAAAATCTAATTCTACAAGTGTTTCTCTTCCAAACATAGACACAAACACTTTAAGTTTTCTTTTTTCTGTGTTGATATTTTCAACTGTTCCAATAAAGTTTTCAAAATATCCTGATGTTATTTTAATAACATCTCCAACATTTATGTCAACTTCAGGCAATGCTTCTTGTACACCAAGCAACTTTACTTCTTCATTAGTAAGTGGTACAGGCTTAGAGCCTGGTCCTACAAAACCAGTAACTCCTCTTGTATTTCTTACTAAATACCAAGATTCATCTGTCATTATCATTTTAACCATTACATATCCTGGGAACATTTTTCTCTCTTTGACTTTTTTCTTGCCATTCTTAGTCTCAACGTACTCTTCAACTGGAACTCTTACTTCAAAGATAACATCTTGCATTCCTCTATTTTCTACTAGCTTCTCAATGTTGGCCTTAACTTTATTTTCGTGACCCGAGTAGGTATGGGCTACGTACCATTTTCCTTTATCTGACTTATCCGTCATAGCTTACGGGGACCTAAGTATCAGGTCCTTCCCTCCTTCATTCTTTATCTAATTATTAATTTCAATACTTGATGTAAGCCTGAGTCAATTAGCCATACTGCCAAAGAAATAATTGTACAAATAACTAATACTACTATAGTATAGTTAATTAGCTCTTTTTTACTAGGCCAACTAACTTTCTTTAATTCAGCTCTTACTCCTCTAAAATAGTTGTTTATTTTTTTTGTTCCCTTCTCAGCACCCGTTTGAGCCGCCATTTACTTCACATCCTTATTAAGAAGTTTTTAAAAAAACTATTTAGTTTCCTTATGAACTGTATGAGTATGACAGAATTTGCAGTATTTTTTTAACTCAATTCTCTCAGTATTAGTTTTTTTGTTTTTCATTGTATTGTAATTTCTTTGCTTACATTCTGTGCATGCCATAACAACTTTAACTCTCATCAAACACACCTCCCACACTTCAACCAATTAAGTCTATGTCAGTATAAATATATATCTGGGCATAGCTACCCAATAATAGCTACATTACTTTATATAAACTATCATAAATTAAATAGTCTGTCAATAAAAAAATACAATTATAGGCAACGTGCATATATATTCAGAAATTAGTATTTCCACAATATTATAATCAATACCTTAACACTCTTTGATTATTTCCTTAAAAAGACTAGGTCGATAAGACCTAGTCTCTAAATTATTCTGTAATTTGAGCTACGACTCCAGCTCCTACTGTTCTTCCACCTTCACG
>CAYYDM010000058.1:0-6328 GCA_964470635.1 uncultured Clostridia bacterium
TGTTCTCAAGTTTTCCATTAGTTTGCCTCCTTTGCTACACGAATTCTAGGATCGATTACCCCGTACAAAACATCTATTAACAACATCATTAGTATATAAAACATACTATAGAAAAATGCTATTGAAATTACTACATTAAAATCATTTACACTAATTGCTGTCACAAGCAAATCTCCTATTCCTGGTATCCCAAAAATCCTTTCAGTAACTAAAGATCCAGTCATGAGACTAACAGTTATTGGACCTAGTACTGTTATTACTGGTATTAGTGCATTTCTTACAGAATGTCTTAGTATTACTTTTTTAGCCTTTAACCCTTTTGCCTCTGCTAATAAAATGTATTCTGAACCTAGCACTTCTACAAGCTCTGTTCTCATAAATCTAGCAACTGTAGCTATGACAAACATGGATAATGCAAAAGTTGGAAGAATACTGGACTCAAAAGACTTATAAATATCGTAAGTAAAAGGAAAAAGTTTTAATTTATATCCTAAAAAGTAACTTAAACCTAATGCGAACACATAAGATGGTACTGATATTCCAATTACAGCAAATACAGTTGTGAGGGTGTCTAATTTCGAATTTTTCTTGACAGCAGCTATAATTCCAAAAATTAGTCCAATGCATGAGCCTAATATAAGGGATTGTATACCTAATCTTATGGAAATTGAAAATCTACTCTTTAATAAATCAGAAACAGGAGCATCTTTTTGTATTGCATAGGAGTTTCCAAAATCGCCTTTCAATACAACATTTTTTAAATATGCTATATATCTAATATATAATGGTTTATCTAAATTATATTTTTCATATAATAGAACACGTTGTTCAGGGCTTAGTTTTTCATCATTGAATGGAGAACCAGGCATTAGCTCTAGTAATAAAAATAGAACTGTCAAAATAATAAATAATGTAACTAACGAAATGATTAGTCTTTTCTGAATATATTTAAGCATATCAATCAGCTCCTTTCTGTGCTTAATCAAATAGCTATAAGGTAGGCCATAGACCTATTTAGTCTATGGCCCCTATGCTATGTTTTTCTAGTATTTCTATTGACTAAAAATTATAAATATGCTCTCTATATACAAAGCAATGTTTCTATTCGTTTATCTCTACGTTTTTATAAATAAATGTTGTTCCAACACTATGGTTTTCTATACCCTTTACTTTAGGATTAATTAATAGGGCAGAACCACTTTGATATAATGGAGCTATGGCAGCATCATCTTCTAATAGTATTTTTTCTGCTTTTTTCATAGCTTCCCATCGTCCTTCTGGATCACCTGCTAGTTTCCCACGACTAGCATCATTTACAAGTTGGTCATACTCTTTATTTGAGTAATTAGGAGTATTTTGGGATACATCGCTTAAGAATAATTCTAAGTATGTTAATGGGTCTGCATAGTCAGGGCCCCAACGAGTAATGCCAGCTTCGAAACTTCCTTCACGCATTAATTCTAGACGATTTTTCTTTGGTTGTGCCTTAAGCTTAACTGTTAACCCTGGTAAATTAGTTTCAAGTTCTGCTTGGATAAACTCTGACATTTTCTTAACTGACTCTGCATCGTCAAATAATATTTCAACTTCTATATTGTCTTTTCCTAATTCTGATTTAGCTTTATTCCAGTATTCTAATGCCAATGCTTTATCATATTTAGAATAGGTGCCTGTAGTTTCACGGAAGTCTTTCCCATCAGGTCCAGTTGATAATCCAATAGGAACAATAAAATCAGCTGCTATAGAACCATCGCTTAGTATTTTGCCTGCAATATGCTCTTTGTTAATTGCATGGCTGAAAGCCTTACGTACATTAACATTTTTAAATATTTCCTTATCTTGGTTAAATGACATGTACCATGTAAACCCACCACTTAATTGATTAAAACTTGGCTGTGATTTATATTTATCAACTAATTCAGATGATAGTTTTACTACATCTAATTCATTTGATTCAAACTTCAATGCTGCTGTTTGATTGTCTTTTATAATACGAAACTCTAGTCCGTCAACTTTTACGTTTTTAGCATCATAGTAATCTGTGTTTTTGTCCAATTTATAGCCATATCCTTTGTTCCATTCAACCATCTTAAATGGTCCATTAGCTAATAAATCTCCTGGTTCAAGACCGTATTTGTCACCTTTCTCTGTCACAAATTTCTCATTTAGCGGAAAAAGTGGAGCAAAAGAAGTAAGAGATATAAAATATGGAGTAGGCCTTTCCAAAGTTACTTTTAAAGTATGGGCATCAACAGCTTCTACTCCTAACTCTTCCTTTGGAAGTTCTCCTGCTGTAATCTTAGCTGCATTTTTCACACCTGCTACATCCATGATAAAATTATACTCACTTGCAGTCTTTGGATCTACTAATCGCCTCCAGCTATATACAAAGTCATTAGCCGTTACAGGCTCTCCGTTTGACCATTCTGCATCTTCTCTAAGCTTAAAAGTATAAGTTAATCCATCGTCACTTACCTCATTGGATAGAGCTATGGCTGGAATAAACTTACCATCCTTGTCTATAGTGTATAGTCCCTCAATTGTTGCAGCGATTGTTTCAAAAGATAATTCATCTGTTGCAACATGTTGATCCATAGATACTATATCAACATCCTTTGCTAGTCTTAAGTATCTTTTACTGTCTGCCGTAGTGCTAGTGCCTTGTCCACATCCAGATAAAAGTAAAGAAGATATCAATACTAAGGTTAAAACAATTGTTAATAATTT
Organism: uncultured Clostridia bacterium; assembly: GCA_964470635.1. Taxonomy (GTDB): domain Bacteria; phylum Bacillota; class Clostridia; order Tissierellales; family Proteiniboraceae; genus Proteiniborus. The sequence goes on from CAYYDM010000058.1 coordinate 2,728, forward strand.
TAGTGGTTTTTTCATTTTAACGCAGACCCTCCTTTGTTTATTCATTTCCTTCTCTAGAGAATTTTTATTTAATAGTTATTATATACACCAAATATTTGACTGTCAATATAAAATTTTCTGAATTTTGCATGTTATCGTTTTCCTCTTTCATAATCATAGCTAGATATTAAATATATTCCCACTTGTCAATTTGTGTTAACTCTATATTTGTATAGGTTTGGTGTGTTTAAATAAAATTGATAGATTATTTGATTTATTTGTTTTTTGCAATTACTGATTTTAAAACTTGCATTTTCTGTTTTGACAATATAAAAACCGGAAAAACAAAAAAATAAAATAACCTAGGCCTAAACCTAAGTTATTTTCAAATTTTATCTATTTTTCATCCTATATTCTGCTATTAATAAATCTACCATTCTACCATAGCTTTTTACGCCATCTTTTTGATTGTTAGACTTTAAATAAACATTATTCATCTTGTTAGAGGCTTCTTCTATAGGACCTTCATATTTTTCCCAGTATTTATTAATTTCAATAAAATCTTTTTTCACATTATCACTCATCTTTTTGCTTAATTCATTATGTTTTTCTCTATCATCCCTATATAATACGTTCATAGAATGTATTAAAGCTAAGATATGTCCAGAGTATTGAAAATTCAAGTCTGGATGCAGCTTACATGTTAAATAGGCTATATAGTTTGCTTCGTCTTCACGGGCAAAACCTCTTTGATGTGCCATTTCATGAGTGGCTGTTGAAGGAAGTAGTACATGTGGAATATCAATATTCACATTTGCCTCTCCTGTGAAAGGAAAATATATGCCCGTTATCCCCATATAAGACATTGCTTTAGAAAATAGAACCCCCTTAGGTTTGCCGTAACTGCCTTTTAATTCCGGATAGATATCCTTAATCTCATCATAACCCTTATATGCATTTTTTAGAATATACCTAGGTTTAGTTTTACCAGCCATATTTTCCTTGTTTAATTGGATTTCAGTTTTCAAGTTATTGGTTTTATCTATTAAGTCACTACAAAGTGCTTCTAGTTCTATTATGGTTGCTGGCCTTGTATCTATATTTGCTATTTGAGAAAAAGAAAGACGATAATAGTTTATTCCCCATATTATATTAAATATAAAATATATAGCACTAAAAGCAATTAGTACTTTTTTAGAGTACGAAAGCATATCACATGATTTTATGCCTTTTGTTGCAATTCTATAGATAAGCTTTATTATAGAAATAACAATAAATATTATACTGAATATCACAATTATTTCTCCTAGAGAAAATGGTAAAACACCAGTAATAATGCTGAGAGTACTACCTATATATTTATATATTCCGCTAGAGTAAAGCATTTCAACCATATCAGGATTTTTTTTTGACAGGCTGACTAAAATGAGCCCAACAGGCAAAAGTAAAACAAGCCATAGACTATTTATTTTTTTATTGATTTTCAAGTAAAACACCTCTCATTTTTGATTAAGATCAAAAGGCACTATCCTTTAGATTATGAATTTTTTAAAGTATACATATATATATATTTACATTTTATGATAAAACTAAATTACTATCAACAATTCATTTTTTTAACCTAATATGAATTATTTGTGAAATTAATGAAATAATATACAAGAATAGAAAATTACAAGGAGTGGAATTTAATGGCTAGAATACAATTTTGTGAAAATAATTATAGTCAAGATGCAGAGGAAGTTATAGAGATGTTAAAAAATGATGGTGTAGAACTAGAAATTGAAAATTGTCTAGGGTATTGTGGCGATTGTGCTACTGGGCTTTTTGCAGTAGTAGATGATGAACTGGTTCAAGCTGAAGACCCAGATGAATTATATTATAAAATTAAAGATTTAATAGAAGAATATAGGTAAACTAAGACTCAATTCATAGATAGTAAATTTTTTGTGATTGAAAAAGGTATGCAAATCCATAGTTTGCATACCTTTTGTAATATTTAGCATAGAAGTTTTTCATATGCATAATGTAATTTTTTATTGTTGCTGATTGTATTGAGGCTCCTCACTCTTTACAAAATTAACTCTATTTTGTAACATTTGTGCCATATTGTCTGCATTTGAAGCTAGCATGTTAAACATTTGTTTGGCATTTTTATCATCAGTGTCCATTGAAAAAGTCTTTAATTCTGCTGCTAGTCCTTTAGCACTAGCTAAAACTTGCTCTAGTTTGTTTATAGTTGTCATTAAATTATCTCTCCTTTAATTAGTTCTCCAGGTTAGTATTCGTAATACTTTTAAAAAATATTAAAATATATTTGGAGTTTTTGTTTCCCTGTTTTTAACATTTACAAACAATTCTCCAGAAGAATCATACTGAGCTAAAAGCACTTCCTCAATTTTGCCAACTTCAAAGGCTTGAAGCTGATCTAATAACCATTGTCTATCTTTTTGAATAAATGCTAGATTTATATCATCTACTTCTCCATCAATAATAAGAGGAAAGCTTAAATTTACAGGAGCAGTAGGTATTCCCATTTCCTTAGGAGTGACAGGACTTACTTGGGATCTTGGTATAACTGACATTTTTCCACTAGGCTCTATAATAGCATATCTAATATCAGATACATTTTGATAACCTTTTATTCTAAGCTCTGACAAAAGTATGGATAAATTCATACGCACTTTTTTAAGTTCTTTTTCTATTATTTTTCCCTCAGCAATAATTATTGTTGGCTTAGAATTAATATTATAAAGAAAATTTTTTAATGATAAAAAACCTAAAAAAATAGTAGCCATAGCTATAGCAAAAATTCCAACTGTAACCTGGTGTAATTTAGTATTAATTAAGGACTCAGCAGCTACTGTAACTAATAATATAGAAGCTACTAAATCATAAGATGTCATTTCAGATACTGATTTTTTTCCTATAAGCCTTACTCCAACCCAAGCTACTAATAGCATGAAAATGCATCGTAATATGTATAAGACTACATCCATGAAAACCCTCCTTAAGTTCTTGAAACAATATACATACTTCTTGTTAGCTAATATAAACTTATTATAACTATATAAAGATAAACATATGTATCAAAAATACATAGCTTAACAACATAAAAAAAGGAGCAAAAGCTCCCTCTTAATCATATTTTTTCTTTTATTAATTTTTATTTGCCGATGCTAAACCAAAAAAGCTGCCTATACTTCCAAGAAGAATACTAATGAATAAAGTCATTATAATATTCCCCACAATTAAGTCATTTAAAGGTGGAAGTGGAATAAAAGGCAGTGGCCCTGCTGCTTGAGAATAAATAAATTTTAGTGTAATAGTTCCCAGTATATCTGCAAAAAAACCAGACACTAATGCTAAGAACAACCCTTCTAGAATAAAAGGTAATACAATAAAGAACTCTGGTGCACCTAAAAGCCTTAAAGTATTAATTTGTTCTTTATTATTATATATACCCTGTCTTATAATATGAGATGTAATAACTAATGTGGATATACCTACTGCTGTAACTACTAAAGTTCCTAATATTCCAATAATCCTTGAAATGCTCTTAAGCCTATTTAAGACACTTTGATTGTCCCTAATATAATCAATGTCATTTATTTTTTCCATT
>CAYYDM010000058.1:6338-12313 GCA_964470635.1 uncultured Clostridia bacterium
CGATAATCATAATTAATTTTTCTATTAATTATGATTTTTTCTATTTGATTAACTATTTGGTTCATTCCTTCTAAGTCAATTTTAACTTCTATAAAGGCACTGAACGGATTATGGTCAAAATATTCTAAAATACCTGCATCCTTTCCCATAATTTTCTCCATTCTATTATAGGCTTTTTCTTTGTCAATAATGGCTACTTCACGAACTCCATTTATTGTTTCAATTTTATTCATTATACCTAAAATTTCAGTTTCTCCTAAATTCTCATTATAATAAACATTGATCTCAGCTTCATTTTGTATCAATTCAATCATTTGGCTGCTAATCCATGCTCCTGAAATCACCATAGAAAGCATAAAAAATATAAACCCCATACTAAATATAGAAATAACATTAGAAAGAAGATTTAGTTTAAAAATAGTTATTGTTTCTTTTAAAAAATAGCCTGAATTTTTAATAATATTCTTCATAGCTTGTCCTTCTCCATTGAATATTTCCTTTATTCATTCGGATAATCATATCTTCATTCATATTCTCTATTAAATGGGTAGCATGGGTAGTAATAACTACTGTAGTATCATTGTCCTTAAATGAAGTTAGAAGTTCTAAAATATTTATTGCATTGTCCTTGTCTAAATTGCCTGTAGGTTCATCCGCAATAATTAGCAGAGGCTTCCTTGATACTGCCCTTGCTATGGCTACTCTCTGACACTCACCCCACGAAAGATTATCTACCAATGCATTTGTTTTATGAGCTAATCCTACTTTTTGAATAGCATCCATAGCCAAATCTTTCATTTGCTGTTTTTTTAAGTTTAGAAATCGCATACCCAACAGTACGTTTTCAATTACTGTTCTGCCTTTAAGCAACCTAAAATCTTGAAATATAGGGCCAATATCCTGCCTCATTTGTCTAATTTTAGAGGTATTATCTTTTATCATAGGTTGTCCAAAGACCTTTAAATATCCAGAAGTTGAATATTCCATGCCTAACAAAAGCTTTAGAAAACTTGTTTTCCCTGAACCGCTAGGACCTATAATATACACTACTTCACCAGTTCCTATTTGTATATTAATATTTTCCAACGCCAATGTCCCATCTGGATACCTTAAGCATAAGTCTTTTGCCTCAATCATAGTGCACCCCCTAATTAAGATTAGAAAAACACAGGAGTAATTTGTAGTTCTAAGTTATCTTCATTAATCTGTATAGATTTTATTTTGTTTTTACCTAGTATCTCACCTAAATCTAGTTCTAAATAACCTTCACTAAATAAATCATCTATTGTACTTTTTTCAAGAGGCATTCCCAAAAAACGACCTTCATCAACTTCAAATAAGAGTTTTTGTCCCTCGATAATTTTAAAGTTACCTGATAGATAAAGGTGATTTTCTGGCATCATAAGTATTATTTTATTATTAGAAAATTCAAGTTCTACTTTTGTAGGAAAAGATTGTTTAGCAATAATATCCCTAAATACTTTTTCTTCTATAATCCCTTTAACATTTAAAAAAGCAAATTCAATTTTTATAGCATCAGATGGTATGTTGGTATTATGAAGAATATTTGAAAATGTTCCGATTGTTTCAGAAAACAAGGGTTTCAGTTGTGACCAGTATAATTCTATTTTACCTAAATAATCTTCGTACTTAGTTCTTTCACCTTCCAAAGACTCAAAATATTTTTCTAAGTCTTCCTTAAGTGTTATGTTTTTTTCAAGTGTTTCTTTAAGCTTTTTCTGTTGTTCCTCCACCAGTACAAGCTTATCAATAATCTTATCTTTCTCTTTAGCTAACTTAGTCTTGCTCTCCTCTAATGATTTCAATAGTCCATTAGTATTTCTTGTTATATCACTTAAAGTATTGATCCTAAGTAATAAAGTCTTTAGATTGTCTGAACTTAATATTAGTTCAATATAAGAGCCTGGACCACTTCTTTGATATGCCTTAAGTATATTTTCCATTAAATTAAGATTTTTTTCGTAAGAAATTGTCTCATTTGCAATCAATTTTTCTATCTCTGCTACTTCTTTATTGATGTCTTCTATTTCTTTGGCAGTCAGTAATTTCATCCTATCTATTTCTTCAATCTCTTGTGTTAGAACAAAGAGTTTTTCAAGTACTTCTTTCTCTTCTTCAGTAATACCAGTTATCTTTTCTTGAATTTCCAATAAGGATTTATCTTCAGTAGGAGCATCTGGTATTGCTAGTCCTTTATTAGAAAGAGAAGGTGCTAGGATTAATAAAGATAACAAACACGAATATAGAAGTTTTTTCATGTAGCTTTCCCCCATTATATTAACATTTACTTCTTTACTTAATCAGTTTTGATAAAACCTTAAATTCAGGAGTGCCAGCTTTTTTCATTAAATCAAAAAATACTGTTTCAGTATTTGTAACCACTGCTCCCATTTCAGACATAAGAGATAACCCATTAAGATAATTTTCCTTAGTACGAGAACAAACAGCATCAGATACTAAAAACACATGATATCCATGGCTCAACAAGTCTCTAACTGTTTGGAAAACACATACATGGGCTTCCATTCCTGTTACAATAATCTTTTTTCTTCCCAATTTATTTAAAGCTTCTTTTACTTCTTCTGTAAAACCTGTAAAGCTTATTTTTTCAATTATGGTATTATCCTTTAGATTAGAACTTATTTCTTCAACAGTATTTCCTAATCCTTTAGGATACTGTTCCGTAACTACAAGAGGAATATTTAATTCATTTGCGATGGACACTAAAATAGAGGCGTTTTTTGTTACTTGTTCCTTATTGTTCATAGCAGGCACTAATCGCTCCTGAATATCAATTATCATTAAAACAGCTTCTTCTTTATTTAATATGTATTTTCCCATAATAAAACACTCCTTTAACATTTAATCTATTATCTTATATATACTAAAAATAAAGTCTAGTAGGTATACTTTTAAATGTATTATTCTACATGAGGTCTATATTTCCTTTCATTCATTATTTCTATTTATTTTATTTAAAATAATGATGCCTATTAACTAAAAACAACACCTAATTCATCATATTTATAGATACATTAGGTGTTGATGTTATTAATTCTATAATCTTATTTAGGATTATACATTCCTTTGCTTTGCATGTAGTTAAAAATCTGTTCTCCGTGTTGCTGCTCTTCTTTTTGAATATGGTTTAAAGCCTGTCGAATATTTGAATCTCTAAATTCAAATATTGCTGTATTGTATGTTCCAGAAACATATTTCTCTGTTGATAGTAGATCTTCACACAAATCAGCATCTTGCTGATTTGTCATTCCACCTTGCCCAGATGTCATACCTTGCATAATTGTATTTTGTTGATTTTTTTGCTGATTCATACTAGGAACTTGCCCACTAAGTATCTGATTAATAGTATTAAGATGCTGTTGCTCCTGTTGACCAATTTGTGTAAATAATTGCTTCAATGATGAATCTTGTGCCTGGTTCGCATAATTATTGTATTTTTTTATACATAATTCTTCTTGACTTTTTTGGTCTTCTAATAAATATCTTTCTTTTTGAGTCAAATGTGACATTAAACCACCTCCTATCATATAGGGTTTACAATAGGAGAAAATAATATTCTAAAATATACTTATACCTTCTAATTCTTCAGTAAGCCTAATTATTTCATCTATTATATTTCCTATATGATCTATAGTTTTTAATAATGGTTTTTCTTATAGGAGGCGAAATATTTCAATAAAATCAACCTAGATTCTCTTTTAATTTTTCAACTAGTATTATATCGGCAGGTGCAAAGTCGAATCTAGCTAATTCATTAATTTTAACCCATTTAACTTGGTCATGGACTGACAATTTAATGTCACCTTTGACTATTGTAGAAAAATAGGCTAATAACTTTATTTCACCATTTGGATATGTATAAATGCTTTTATCAAAAAACTCTCCAACTTCAATTTCTATATTTAATTCCTCCTGAATTTCTCTTTTCAAGCACTCCTGTGGGGTTTCGCCTTCTTCAATCTTTCCGCCTGGGAATTCCCACTTCCCTGATAGATTTTCATTTTTTCCTCTCTGGGCTATTAATGCTAAACCGTCTTTTATAATAATTGCTGCTGTTACTTCTTTCATATCAGTAGACCTCCTTAATAAATAGTCACGTATAGAATAAATCAAATCATGCTTTATGAAAGTTGTTTGATAATAATTGCTAATTTATCTTTTCCTGGTTTGCATATTTGTAAACCATATTATTGATAGTTATTTATCTATCAATAACAGTTGTTCTTTGCCTTAATTTTATCAATAAAACTAAATATTAATTCATGATAATATATGTAGCTAAATATACTTTTTTAAGATATTTTATCTCAATTTAACCTAAATAGCAAAACCTATAATCTAGATTTTACAACCACTTCAGAAATATATCTTGATAATTCTATACATGAAAATTCAATCAAAATTCATCTGCAAAATACTTTGTTAATTTATGAACAATATGAATTAAATTCTTTACTTATGACCTTTATTCGCGGAAATCGTTTATCTATAAACAATTATGCTATAATAAATGAGAAAACATTTAATTATTTTAAGTGGAGGTAATAACATGAAAAAAACAATTTCAATTTTCCTAGTACTTATTTTAATGGCAACTATGTTAATTGGTTGTTCACAACAACAACCTGCTAACAATGTGCCTGCAGACAATACTCCTGCATCAGGAGATAATTCTTCTCAAAACGAAGCAGCACCAGCAGATGAGACAGGCATAGCTAAAGTAGGACTTGGACATATCACATCAATAGCTAAATCAAAGGATCTAGATGGAGAAACTCTTCCACTTGGTCAAGTTGACACAATAATTGCCGCAGTTGCATTTGATAAAGACGGCAAAGTTGTTAAAGTAACTATTGATAATGCTCAAACAAAAGTAAACTTTGACAAAGAGCTTCAAGTTACAACTGATAAAGCTGGCGAATTAAAAACTAAAGTTGAATTAGGCGCAGATTATGGTATGATTAAAAACTCTAAAATTGGCAAAGAGTGGTTTGAACAAATAGCTGAACTTGAAAAATGGATGATTGGTAAAACAGTAGCAGAAATAAAAGCTATGAAAGTTAAAAAAGTTGACGATGCTCACCCATCTGTACCAGATGTAGCAGAATTAACTTCACTTGTTACCGTATCAATTGAAGGATATGTTGCATCTGTTGAAGAAGCATACAACAATGCAAAAGAAGTTGCTCCTGGAGCAGTAACATTGGGTCTTGGACACAATATAAGTATTGGTAAATCAAAAGGATATGCATTAGCTGACGGTAAAGAAACATTACCATTAGCACAAGTTGATACAGTTATGGTTGCTTCTGCATTTGATAAAGATGGTAAAGTTGTTGCTGCATTAATAGATAATGCTCAAACAAAAGTTAATTTCGACAAAGATGGTAAAGTGACTACTGACAAAGCTGGCGAATTCAAAACTAAAGTTGAGTTAGGTCCAGAATATGGTATGATCAAAAATTCTAAGATCCAAAAAGAATGGTTTGAACAAGCTGGAGCACTTGCTGATTGGATGGCTGGAAAAACTATAGATGAAATTAAAGCTATGAAGGTTAAAAAAGTTGACGATGCTCACCCATCAGTGCCAGATGTTCCAGAACTAGCTACAACTGTTTCTGTAACAGTTCAAGATTATATAGCAGGAATTGTTGAAGCATTTGCTAACGCAAAATAAATTTAAAAACATTTAACATTTACAAACTCCCCCAACTATATTGGGGGAGTTTTGCTTAGATTAGAATCTTGTTATGCATAAATAGTTTTGATATTATTATTAAGGGTGATATAGATGAAAAAAATAGTTATAGGATTTTTGATACTATCGTTAGTAACCTCTTTTATTATTGGTTGTCAAAAAGAAGAAAAAAACCCTTATCAGAAATATAGCGAAACATTTTTTGATACCTTTGATACTATGACACAGGTTGTAG
>CAYYDM010000058.1:12323-12694 GCA_964470635.1 uncultured Clostridia bacterium
TACTAAAAGTGAAGAGGAATTTAATTCTTATGTTGAGAAAATTCACAAAAGGTTTCAAGAGCTTCATAAGCTATATGATATATATAACAGCTATGAAGGAATAAATAACATTAAAACTATAAACGATAATGCAGGTATAAAGCCAGTTAAAGTAGATAAAGAAATAATAGACCTTGTTCTTTTTGCAAAGGAATGGTATAGGCGTACAGATGGTGAAACTAATATTGCTATGGGTCCTGTACTTCGTATATGGAGTCAATACCGTGAAGATGCAGAATACGACCCTGAAAATGCTAAGTTGCCTCCTATGGAAAAGCTTTTAGATGCTGCAAAATATACAGACATAGATAAAGTAATAGTCGATACAGAAA
>CAYYDM010000058.1:12708-14984 GCA_964470635.1 uncultured Clostridia bacterium
CTTGGATGTAGGTGCTGTAGCAAAGGGTTATGCTACAGAAATCGTTGCAAAAGAAATTATGGCTGAAGGTTTAAAATCTGGAATGATAAGTGCTGGTGGAAACGTGCGTGTCCTCGAAAAGCCCCTTGATGGTATTCGTCAGCGCTGGGGTATAGGAATACAAAACCCTGAAAAATCTATAGTTGGCGATTCAAATCTTCTAGATACAATATTTATTAATAATGCCTCTGTAGTTACTAGTGGTGACTACCAAAGATACTATGTTGTTGATGACAAAATAATTCATCATTTAATTGATTCTCAAACTCTTATGCCTGGTGACTATTATCGTGCTGTTACAGTTGTAACGGAGGATTCTGGTTTAGCTGATTTTCTATCTACTACTGTGTTTTTAATGCCTTATGATAAAAGTCGCAAGCTGGTAGATACTCTTGATGGTGTAGAGGCCATATGGGTTATGAAAGATGGAACTGTAGAAGCTACAGATGGTATGAAAAAAATTATAAAAAGTAATGGTGCATCTGGAAGAGATTCTGAATAATAAATAATATCTTAAATTGATAAAAAATCATTATATTATCAAAAAGTAGAGAAATCCCTCTACTTTTTTGCTCTTTATTTCCTCATAGATTTTCATGCATAGTATTGTTTTCGAAAAGAATAATTAATAGATAAACTATTATTAGCTATAGATTTTCTCTATAATTTATTTAAAATGTATTATATTTATCTATAAATTGGCTAAACTATTTATGAGGAGGTGGCATTATGGCATTTTCTACTAGCGAAGAGTATATCGTTATTAATCGTCACACTGGTGAAGTAAGCTACTGAATACCTGATGAAAAAGGCTATTTCTCAAAGTGAACTGAGAAGCCGTCTGCCGTTGGCAGATAATAATATCTAGTATTAGTTACTATTTGTTAAGAGGTAGGATATTGGAATATTTCAATATCCTATCTCTTTTTTGTCGTTTTTTAGGCGCCCATAATATTCTCAAATTATTAATTAGAATAAGCTATATATTTTATTAACCTTCTAATCATTTTATAAACATTATTGCTATATTAACAATATTATACAATATATCTATTTTTAATAAGCAAGGAGATGTTTGTATGGATGACTTAATTCTAATACAAAAAGCTGCCAATTCATTTATTAAGGAATTTATTTCAGGCATTAATAGCATGTCTAGCCTTGAACATCTATCAGTTAATCATGTGCAATTAGCTCACTCTGCCTTGAAATGGATATTAGATAGAAATACAAATGATATCCCCGAAAATCAACTTGACGAAGTATTAGATAAAACCGCAATATTACTAGCAACTGTATATAGGGACAAGGAAAGCCTACCTAAAATAGCAGATTTAATATTTGAAAGAAACAATAAAGGTTATTTCAATCATGACTTAATATGGGCTTTTTTTGAGCTACGTGACATAAATAGTCTGTTTTATATTGCAAATAGGCTATTATCTACAGGACCAAAAGATGTGCAGTTGGCACGTCAACTTTTAAATTTTATCCCAGAAATAAACAATGCCACATCTGCAAGTAATGAAGAATTATTTTCTTATTTTGTCAATTGGTTTGAAGAAAATAATTTATTTTTACACTTTACTGGTGAAAGCTTTAATTTAACAAGTAACCCTATTCCCTATGAAGTAATATTGGAAGCTAAGTATTTATGTAAGCCTGTATCAGTTAATACAGGGCAAATATTAGAAAATTTAACTGAATCAGAGCATATTCTGATAGATGGATTTAATAAGCTTAATTACAATACTAAGATACTTCTGTCTCAGTTCTCATATGAATTATATCACGAATATAGAAATTGGTGGAACCTATGGATTACTTACCCAATAGCTTATCAAATCATGTATGCAGAAACTAGAATAGGAGGGATACAATGATTAGGATTTCGGGACGTCCAGTAACTCCAGAAAACATTATTAATCAATATCCACTCAATAATATTCAAAGGAACATTATCACAACAATGTCCTCAAGCAGTAAAATCTATGAATATATTTCATTAGACCAGTTAAAATTTGAGTTAGATTTACGTTTAAGTATAATTAATGCCGCTAGACAACTTAATAACAGTGGATTTTCATTTAGAGTTTTTCGTAAATCTTTTTGTAACACTGTTTATTGGAATCGTACTGATGAAGGTGGTTTTTTGCTAAAGAATAATGTAAATCCTAATGAAGCAATAAATGATATCTTTATTAATGGACGTAAATATGGAAATGAATGTGCCACAG
>CAYYDM010000059.1:0-671 GCA_964470635.1 uncultured Clostridia bacterium
CATAGCTATTGGTGCATTGGGAATAAGCCAAAGGATAACCCAGATTATATGGGCCTTATTTAAAGGAGTCACCACTGGTGCATCTGTTTTTGTAGCTCAAGCATATGGAGCTAATAATTTTAAAAAACTTAAAAATGTTGTGCAACAAACTTTATTATCTACAGTTATACTGGTATTGATTTTTCAGCAAATAATTTTCTGGAATGCTTCAACTCTTTTAAGTATTTTTAATCCAACACCAGAGTTAATTTCAAATGCAATTACATTTTTAAAAATAGTCTCTTGGGGATTGCCTTTTATGGCAATATCTCTTGTGGTTACAGGAGTATTGCAAGGAATGGGTAATGCTAAAGTTCCTATGAAAATAGCATTTATTATGAACTTAATTAACATTGGATTTGGTTTTCTACTTATTTTTGGGAACCTTGGTTTTCCTGCTTTAGGTCTTAAAGGTGCTGCTATTGCAACGGTTATTGCTCAAACAATATCAGCATTAATTGGACTTTATGTGCTTTTTAATAAAAATGGAGTTCTCGGCTCTATGTATAATAGAAGTTTCTTTGAACTTGACTTTAATGAGATTTTTTCAGTATATAAAATTGGAATGCCTTCTGCTTTAGAGTCAATATTTTGGCAGGTAGCAGCTATTATTTTGACTAAAGTAATTCTAT
>CAYYDM010000059.1:755-7831 GCA_964470635.1 uncultured Clostridia bacterium
CATATCAGTTAGGACTTCAAGCAGAATCTATTTCCTTTACCCCAGCAGCGGGATTTGGAATTGCTGCCACAGCATTCATAGGTCAAGCTATAGGATCAAAAAACAAAGAGCTAGGCAAGGTTTATTTAAAAGAATTAGTCAAAGGAACTCTACTTATAACTATTTTCTGTGCAAGTATTTTAGTTTTCTTTCCTAAAGGAGTTTTGAGACTATTGACTGATGATTATGATGTAATTAAACTTGGCTCCATATACCTTGTCATAATGGGGCTAGTACAAATTCCACAAAATATTTCTGGAGTTCTAAATGGCGCCTTAAGAGGAGCTGGTTTTACTAGAGTTCCAATGATAGTAGCAGGCGCTGGAATTTGGGGGATTCGAATTCCTTTTGCTTTGATTTTAACTTATTATTTTAAACTTGATGTTAAGGCAATATGGATTGTTATGGGTGTGGATTTAGTTTTTAGATTTTTCTTAAGCTTAATAATATATAAGACTAAAGATATTTATGACCAAGAGTTGTTAATTGAAGAACAAACAGTATAAGTACTAAACATGTGATGATTTCACATGTTTTTTATTTTTTAAGCAGATTGTTATAGGTCATAAAAAAGTTGAATATAACTTAAATTCATTGACAGTTCTGAACTATGCCTGCTATCATAATATTTAATATGTTATGAAATAAAAAAGGAGTATGCGATGAAAATCTTAGTAGATGCTGATGCATGTCCTGTTAAGGAAATAATAATCGAAATTTCTAAAAAATATAATATTGAAGTAATAATGTTTGTAGATACTAGTCATTTAATTAGTCTAGATTGTACTGTAATTACCCTTGACAAAGGTAGTGATTCTGTCGATATTGCTATTGCAAATTACTGTAATAAAGGAGATATAATAGTCACTCAAGATTATGGAGTTGCTTCTATGGTGCTAGGAGCTGGTTGTTATGCTATTAACCAAAATGGATTAATATATTCCAAAGATAATATTGATAGACTTATGTTTGAAAGGTTTTTATCACAAAAGTCAAGGCGTGCAGGCCTGAAAGGAACAAAGCATAGGAAAAGATCCAGAGAAAATGATGAAGCTTTTAAAAGTTCTTTTATTAGATTGATAAATAAGGCTAGGCAAAACGGATATTAGGTCCCACAAAAATAATAGCGGAACGGCGAGGACACCGTTCCCTACAATATCAAAATACATGTTTTATTATAGCTCCTATACCTATAGTAAAGACTTGTACAATATTTAGAATTACAAAATTCTTAACCGCCAAAATAAAAGTGTCTTTCTTAGTTTGCTTCTCAAAAAACATTTTGATGTTTTTGCTTATTGGTATAAAGGTAAGTAATGAGAAAGCTGAAATAATTGGTATAATCCTTAATACTAGCAGCAAAACTATATCTAAATATGCAATATAATATAACATTCTAAATAGCTTTAAAGCATTTTCCTTCCCAATGAAAATTGGTAACGTATATCTCTTGTTTACTATATCGTCGTCCATATCGCAGGTATTATTGGCAAGCATAATATTTGCAATTCCATTAATAGCTGGAATACATAATAAGAAAATATATAGCACTTCTTTAATATCAACACCAAAACTAAAAATACCATTTGCATATGAATAAAAAACTACATTGCTATTATATATGTGTATATATACAGAAATAAACACTATAATGAATCCCATAAATAGTCCTGAAAATATTTCTCCTAATGGCAAGCGAGATATTGGTATTGGTCCATAGGAGTACAATACAGACGCAGCAAAGGATATAGCTCCCAACAACAAAATAATTAAATTAGTATTTATATAAAGTAATACACCAAAAACTATAGCTATTAAAAATAGTATTACTATGATAACTACTACTATAGATTCTTTAAGATTGTATTTAACTATGGCATTATGAGTTTCATAGTTGTATCCATGTTTTTTTATAGCCTTTCTATAATCCATATAATTGTTTATAGCTGTAGTTCCCATATCTACCGTTATTAGTGATATAAACATTATTATGAAGTTTTTTAGATTGAAATTGTCAAATCTGTATAGTGCGTATGCTGTTCCAAGAAAAAACGGAATCATACTAGCCACTTTAGTTTGGATTTCAACCAGCTTGAGAAAACTAGATATCGTCATGCTTCTCCTCCTGTGTTACAAGATATTGTATTACTATTAAACTATACTTTATATTTTTCTAAAGAAATATGTTTAATACCATTATATTGCATCATAAGTAATACTTTCAAGTATAATTCTTTTTCTATCTATTCACAAATTTTCTTGCAAAAAAACTAAGTAGCTAGTATAAAATATACTAACTACTCTATTGTATATAACAATCATCTATAATATTATACTATCTCACTCGCAGAGTTTCTGTATAGTATTAATAGCTGTTATCAGTGGTTTCTAAACCTTTTACGATATCCACAGATGAACTTGCTCCTATCCTTGTAGCACCTGCTTCTATCATTTCTTTAACTTTTTTTGAATCTCTTATTCCACCCGATGCCTTCACACCAATTTCTGGACCTACTGTCTTTCTCATTAGCTTTATATCTTCTACAGTAGCACCACCAGTACTAAAACCAGTAGATGTTTTTACATAATCAGCACCTGCTTCTACTGATATTTTACATGCCATCTCTTTTTCTTCGTCTGTAAGTAAACAAGTTTCGATAATCACCTTTACTAAAGCCTTGCCTTTAGCAGCATCTACTACGGCCTTTATATCTTCTTTAACTATATCGAATTCCCTGTTCTTTATTGCTCCTATGTTAATAACCATATCTAGTTCATCAGCACCATTTTCTATGGCATTCTTCGCTTCAAAAGCCTTTACCTCTTTTGTAGTGCTTCCTAATGGAAATCCTATTACTGATGTAACTTTTACATCGGTACCTTCTAACTGACTTTTTACAAAGCTTACGTAGTATGGATTCACACAAACAGATGCAAAATTATGTTCTTTTGCTTCATCACAAACCTTTTTTACCATTTCTCTAGTAGTTTCTGGCTTAAGTATTGTATGATCAATCATTGAGGCTATGTTTTTCATATGGTTATACCCCCGCAATTATTATTTTATTAATTCTACCATCTGACCATTTTTTACTCCTGCAGCATTTCCCTCTTCAACGTCCACATGCATTTCTAATGCATAGTCTTTATGCACTCTCACTAATACATTCTCGAAGATTAAACCTCTTTCTCCGCCAACTCTTACCTTTACTCTATCTTTATCCTTTACTCCAAACTCTTCAGCATCTGAAGTATGCATATGAATATGTCTTGCTGCAGCTATTATTCCTTCGTTAATAACAACTTCTCCTTTTGGGCCTACAAACTTAGCTCCTGGGCTTCCTGCTAAGTCTCCAGAATCTCTTACTGGCGGAACTACACCTAGAGCAAAACCATCTGCCAAAGAAATTTCTACTTGGGAACTTTTTCTTGCTGGTCCTAATATTCTTACACCCTTTAGTGTTCCTTTTGGTCCCACTACATCAATTTTCTCTTCACAAGCATATTGACCAGGCTGAGATAAATCCTTAAATCTTTTAAGTTCGTATCCCTCTCCAAAGAGTATTTTTATATGTTCTTCACTTAGATGAACATGTCTGTTTGATAATGCTATTGGTAGCATGTTTTTCATAACTAATTCCTCCCATAATTTTTAGTACAGATAAATCTGCGGTCTTTAAACCTTTCATCAAATAATTATAATTCTTTTATCAATAAAAATCAAATATTTATGCTACCTAATAGATAATTCTTTTCCCTTTTCAAAAGCTAATTCTAAAAGCTCTTTTCTTTCCCATACAGGTATTTCATCAGTATGTGAGGCAAAAATGTTCTCTCTGTATTCAGTATTAATAGCTTTAAAAAACAAATCCATTACAGGAATACAAGCATCAAAGTGGTCTTCTCTTTTAGGAGCTCCTCCTACACAAATAAACATCCCAACTCTTTTTTTATTTACATCTATAGAAGGATTTTTTAAGACATATTTGCTTGACCAATATACTTGGCATCTATCTATCATCATCTTAGTTAAGCTGCTGACAGTATTAAAGTATAAAGGTGAAGCAATTATAATGATATCGCTAGTATTAAAATCATCATATACATCCTTCATGTCATCATTCATAAAACAACCACCAGTTCTTTCGCAGTGCCCACAAGAAACACAAGGTGAAAAATTCAAATCTTTCAAATAAATCTTTTTTACTTCTACTTCATTGGTTTTAACTCCATCTATGACTGCATTTAGCAGTTTATCTGTATTTTGATTTTTTCTTGGACTCCCCATAATAGCTAATACTTTTTTCATAGAACCCTCCTTGATTGTATTTATAATTAAGGCTACTAGTTTAAACTAGTAGCCTATTAACTATCTTATTTTTATGTGTTTAAAGGATTTTGATATAGTATAAACTATAGTTGTGTGAAGTGGAATTATTATTAATCCAGCAAGAATTCTACCAGGTAGAAGAATTAAAAAACCTTTTTTAAACATCATAGATAACCATAGTGTATTTAATCCTAAAGAAATAATTATATACGGAATAGTTATCATAAATGCTATTTTATCTATAGAATATACATCGTTTTTTGCTCTACCCTTTCTTGTCATTATAAAAGGTATGGTAATAAATAATGCTACTATTAGAACATAAAGTACAGCATAGATTAAAGGCATAGGCTTATCATACATATAATATGCCCCATTTTTCATAGCCAATACTTTGTTATCAAAAAGAACAAACACAATACCTGTAGCAATTAAGGTTAGTACTATTCCATTTATAACGTTAAAATTAAATTTGAACTTATTCTTCTTAATAAGTGAATATAGTACTCCAGGAATAACGCCCCATAATATACTGCTTAATGTAAAACCAGGAAAAAATGCTCCCTGGGGGTTAACCATTACTCCAATTAAATCTGCAATGGCTCCAGTAATTCCTCCTAGAAGTGGTCCATAAATAATTCCTGATATTAAGATAGGTATTTCTCCAAAGCCAATCCTAAGAGCTGGTAGTCCCGCTATTGGCAATATAATTGAAAATACTCTAGTGAGAACTATGCTAATTGCAGTAAGCAGACTTGCGCCAACTAATGCTCTTGTGTCAATTATTTTTTTATTATTCACTTTTTCACCTCCCTCTCTTTATGGTGACAGTAGACTGCCACACTAAAGAGAAGTTAGGCTCCCTAATGTAACAGCGGACGCGGTAAAGTATCGCAGATTCATCATATTAAATGAATCTTTCGTTTAAAGGCAACTTCCCATCCTTTAACACTTAACGTGCTTTACCTACTCTGTCATTTACATATACATACTACATTAATGAACGAATTATGTAAATATAAAAATATTACAAAATTTTATCCTCTTGTTTCTCCTCATTTACTTTTAATAGATTAGCTATTAAAATTATCATTGAAATTATTGCTAAGAAAAAGATCATAGTAGCTACAATATTATAATATGTAGCGTAAGGTGTGAATCTTCCAAACATAATCAAAATTATTCCTAAGAAAATATACTTTACAATCTTTCCTTTTGACAAAACAACTTCTTTATAGCTTTTAAAATGTATTCTGTTATCTGACACTTCATCTAAAATTATTTTCTTTATTTCCGTTTCAGAAGGATATAAATTAGTCTTTTTAATTACTTCTAATAATTCTTTCATATCTATTAATTGTATTCGAGCATACTTCTTAAGTTTTAGCAAAAGATTATTAGCCTCTTGAGTAAATGTAGATGTAGTAATAATTACACCTTCAGTTAATTCAAGCTTTCTTAACCCAATAAAGAAATCTCTTATTATATCTACCCCTACTTTATAGTCATTATCATATTGAAGACATTTTATCCCTATTTTTCTATTGCCTATTGTTCCAATAATATCAATATCTCTTCTGTCTATTTTTTCAATACTATCAAAGCCATACTTCTCTAAAATATTAATTAAATAATCTAAAAAATCATGAGGTGATTGATTTAAAAGCTCTTTAAGAGTTTTTTTAAGAACTACATGTTGATTTACTAAAGATATCTTTTTTGCCATTCTAGATTTATACAACCTATATGCTACTAGATTATATAAAACAAAGACTTGAGTTGAAATCAATATAGAAAACATTAAGCTTTTACTAGTAAAGTAAAAAAGAAAAATTAAAGCAATAAATATAATTGTTCTAAATATGATTTTATCTAAGATTATTGCTATATATGTTTTTCCATTTCCTGAGTTTTCGTTATAATATCTTCTTAAACTCATTTCATCAGCCATATTAGTAAGCTTTTTCATAAGTTTATTTTTCATTATTTCTGCATTCATATTATTATCCTCCTCTCATATTGAATTATCTCCAATTTCTAGAGAATAATAACAACGCGGATAAAAAGCTATTGAGTTTTAACAATAGAACTTTTTCTATTTAATATGATACCTATTATCAAAGTCAATAGTAATTCTACAACAAAAAATAATAAAATCTTGTAAGCTATACTGCTAAAAAACTCAAGTGGAAGCATTTGAATGAGAATATCTGTATTTGGATCTAAAAGCCATAAGTCATTAGTGAAAAATATTTTATGAAAATAAGTAAAATATTTGTTGAAATCTACATACATTAGTATTCCTAAAATTCCCATTAAAGTCACAGGCCATAATGATGTAATTATTAAAGCTTTTCCAATTGATTTTCTTTGAAAAATAAATAACCACCCCAATGAAATGAGTAAAACAACTATCATAATATTTCTTAAGATATATCCTTTTGAGAATAAATCTCTTACATCAACCATATGTAATATTTCTCTTTCTTCAAAAATTTGTTCTGTTTTTCCATTAACTTGTGAGAAAATTATTAAATCTTCCCTATTTCCTTTTAAATAATCAAGCATTTCTTGTGTTATTTCCATTAGATTTTTCATTTCTATACTAGTTACTTCAGGAATACTGTACTCAGCATATTTCTTTTCATAGAAACCCAGGTCAAATGTTGCAATTTCAACATCAGTCAATAATAGTACAAACGGTAAT
>CAYYDM010000059.1:7841-14186 GCA_964470635.1 uncultured Clostridia bacterium
ATGAAATCGAAAGAAGTAAAATAAATAAAATAGCTTTTCTCATTTGCTCTCCCCCATTTATTCAAATAATCTTTTTTTCAATTGAAGCAATATAAAATATATTATTAAAACTACTATTGTCATAATAATTATATATCTGTTATAAACATTCATTTTTCTTAGAATAATTGACCAATTTTCTCCCACTAATTTACCTAGTGATATAAGAGTTAAATTATGCAAAAAAGATATGACTATTATAGATAAATAAGCAGATCTTTTCCTAACTTTAAATACCCCAGCAGACAATACCGTTAAAGAAAATATCCCCGGTATAAATTTACTAATGATTATTACAAGGGCTCCTAATTTACTAAATAGTCTATTTAATTTATTAACTTTTTCAGTAGCAAATAAGAGTGTGATTATTTTGGAATGAAGTATTCTTTCCTGTTTTCTCTTACCTATGTTGTATAAGAGTATTGAGGACAATGAGGTTGAGGCTGATGCATTAGCAACTACAAAATAAAAGCTTAAATTGGCAATCTCTGATAAGTACCCTTCTAATATCAATATCATATCTCCTGGATAAGGTGGAAATAGTATTTGAAGAGACTGTGAAACAAAGAAAAACAAATAGGATAATAATATATTTTCCATAACAATTTTTTGTGCAAAATCTACAAGTATCCTTTCCATAAGTCCTGCCCCTTTACTTCTATATCATCATTATAATAAAGTTACCTTAAGAATATATTATAATATAAATATTGTTTCAATGCTATAATATCATTATATGCTACTTCTACAACAAAAAACCCGAAAAATTCGGGTTTTTATGACATTGCTCTTTCTAGTTTATCTAAATGTTGTATTGGAAACATTCTAAGTAGTTCTTTAAATTGTTCCACTGAAAGACCTTGTGTTGTAGTGTATATCTCTATTTTCTCGTCTAAGTCTGCGTTTTGAAATCTCTTTTTTATGTCTTCAAAATTAACACCATTTTGCATACTATCGCTCCTTTTATCCTCCTAATTTTAAAAGCTTGGATTCATTAATAGTATGAATTATTTCATTTCAAAATATTCTTTAATACATTAGTATTTTGAATTATGCACACTGTGTCTTTTCCTTCATATTATGTAATGAATATATTAAGGAGGTGCTGTCATGAGAAGAAGAGGGACAGTAAGTAAGCAAGAGCCTAAACCTGAAGTTGCTCATGAAATTGAGGTTATTGAAAGCATACAAGAAGTTGCAAATCAAAGTCAAAATCAAAGTGGATTCTCAGATTGGATATTTTTAATTATAATATTTGTTTTCTTATTTGGGATAATGAATATTTAATAGTTATTAAACTCAGCAATAATCAGTTATATAATATTTTACCTATAAAAAAAGTGGGAGTAAAACCCACTTTTTCCATTACATCTTTTCTAATTTTTTTAATAACTCCACACCTTGTAAATAGTATTCTGGCGCTACATAATATGACCAACTACAAATAAATAGTCCTTTATTTAGTAAATAATAATTCATCTTATGCTCTATTTCATTTACTTTAATATTCATATGTTTACTATATCCTTTAAAAAAATGCTCTTTTAACCATGGTTCATCCAAAAAAACTGTATGGTACAAGTCTGTAAAATCTATATCAGGATCATCTGGATAGCAATGTTCGAAATCAATAACTCCCGATATTTTCCACTGACCATCTTCATTCTTAATTAATACATTTCTCGCAGAAAAATCATGATGACATAGCCTTGGAGAATACATAGAACATATATCTTCATAGCATTGAATTAATCTTTCATATGAGCTGTTTAGCAACTCTTTAAAAGGTAATTCTTGTCTATAAATATTTCTCATTATTGATTTATCGCTATCTCTTCTATATTCCAAGTATGTTTGATGATTAATAATAAATGTTCCGCATTCTTTCCAGATTCCATAGTAATCATATTCGTATAGACTGTGTAACTTACCTAATATTTCTCCCATTTCTAGCATAATTGAAGCCTTATTTTCACTACTAAGTTCATCCCATACATTCTCAAGTATTGTTCCCTCAATTTTGCTCATAAGAATCCATTCTTTATCAGTAAAAGCATCTCCGCTTTTTAATAGTTTAGGACATTTTATTTTATCTGATAATAATTTAAGTCCTATTAGCTCGTTACAAAATCTAAAGGCCTTTCCGTATATCTTTAGAATATAGTTCCTATGTTTTTCGTCATCAATTGAAAATACTAAATGCCTTCCTAATTTATGATGTCCAACTTCTGTTACATTATATCCACAGCCAATATATTTATCAACTTTCTCAAAAATTTCATCTGTAAAATGGATCATTTTTATTCCTCCAATATTAAAAACATTGGACTTGAGTTGAGTTAGAAATTATTTACCTGTTAATATCTTAATTATAGAATCATATTCCATATCAATCTTTAATTCATAAACACCATGCTTAAATTTTCTTTGTAATTCTTTTTCTACTATTTTTTTTGTAAATTCCTCTTTATCTTTTATAATGCCCTCTTCAAATAGCTTATTAACTATTCTTTCGCTATTATCACCTTTATTAATAACGAATTCTACAGTGTGATTTTTTTCTTCTGCAGGATTATCATTTTTTCCCGAGTCAGTTGAGGATGTTGCAGCAATTTCTTCTTCATTATTTGAGTTCGAATTAGAAATTGCTTCCTTTAAAGGAACCATTCCTAATTCCCGAGCCTTTTCAATTATTTGGGAATCTGTGTATGGGATATATTTTATTTTTGGATAGGCTATGTTTAATAAACTAGAAATTAAAAGTCCTATCCCTAAACCTAGCACCAAGAAAAGCTTATTCATTTTATTTGTGTTCATAAGCATCTCCTTAAATTTTTGTAATAATCTCTTATATTATAATAACACGAAAAAATTAAAATGTATATTCAAATAAAAGAAACTATAGACCCATCTTAACATTGAAAATCACATATTTTGAGTTTTTTATAATAAGAATATGTTTGAAGAAATACAGCTATTAATTAAATCTTCTGGCCATGCAGATGCCTGCACTTCGCCAATATGGGCTTTTTGAAGAAAAAACATACAAATCCTAGATTGCCCTATACCTCCTCCCACTGTATAAGGCAACTTTTCATTTAAAAGCATCTGATGGTACTCTAAATTTAGTCTTTCCTCACACTGAGCTTTTTTTAACTGATCTAGCAGAGCTTCTTTGTCAACCCTAATACCCATTGATGACAGTTCAATTTCTTGTTCTAATATAGGATTCCAAAATATAATATCTCCATTTAGCTTCCAATCATCATAATCTGGAGCTCTGCCATCATGTTTCATTCCTGAATTTAATACATCGCCTATTTTCATAAGAAAGACTGCCTTTTTTTCCTTTGCAATGGCACGTTCTCTCTCTTTTGATGTAAGATGAGGATACCTATCTTCAAGCTCTTGTGTGGTAATAAATGTAATTTCTTTAGGCAAAATTTTATCTAATTGAGGATAAATATTTGTAATAAATTCTTCTGTTTTTAAAAAAACTTTATATATTCTTTTTACTATACCCTTTAAATATTCTTCAGTTCTTTCATGTTTTTCTATAACTATTTCCCAATCCCATTGATCCACGTATATAGAATGGATATTGTCCAAATCTTCCTCTGCTCTAATAGCATTCATGTCTGTATATAAACCTTTACCAGGCTTAAAACCATATTTATTCAAAGCCATTCTCTTCCATTTTGCTAATGAATGAACTATTTCTAATTTAGCATAATTGTCATATTTCATTCCGAAAGAAACGGGTTTCTCCATACCACTTAGATTATCATTAAGCCCTGTTTCTGGTTTAACAAAAAGTGGTGCAGATACTCTAATTAAGTTTAATTCTTTTGCAAGCTCACTTTCAAAATAATCTTTTAGCTTCTTTATTGCTATTTCTGTATCAATAACATCTAAACTTGGTTTGTAGCCATATGGCACTTTTAATCCTTTAAACATTGCTTCCTCTTCCCTTCTGTATAAATAATTTTTAAAAACAACAAAAAACAAAAATGCCTTTCATCCAAAATAAGGACGAAAGGCATATGCTTCCGCGGTACCACCTAAATTAGCTAAACACTAGCTCACTCAATCAGTACAGAAAAATATCGATACTGTCCAATATATAACGGTTTGGCTCCGTCTAAGCCTACTATCATTTAAGATTTCGGTTAGAGACTCATAGATGTTCTTCAAATAAAGTATTGTACCGGACTCTCACCAACGCCGACTCTCTTTAACACTTACTTTATCTTACTCTTCTATTCATAGTCTTTAAGTTTCATTGATTTTATGTTTCTATATATTATAATCTTATTATGTTAAACTGTCAAATTAATTATAAATTTCACTTAATATTTTAAAAGAGCCTATTTTAAAAGAACTTACCTAAAATATTTGTTAATAGTAAAATATAATGGGCTGATATACCAGCTACAATTCCGCCAACAACATGGCTTCCTATAGCTTTCCCAATTAGTTTTCTATGCCCTAAGGCATCAAGCATTGCAACATGTGTACTTAGAAAGCCGCTCCAACACATTCCCATTGCGGTAAATACTGCTATTTCATTTGGACCAACAATTCCATTTTTTAAGAAGTTAGGAATTAAACTTAATGCAGCACCTACTGCTCCAAGAGCAGTTATAGGAAATGCTATTGCTTCAGGTCTTTCAAAGCCAAATAATATTTTAGAAATTGGAGCAATCAATTCTCCTATTCTAGGCAATAATTCAACTCCTTCAAAGGCTTTACCTTGATAGCCTATAGAAGGGTCTACAGGACCAAAAGTTAGTATCATTATTATAGTACATATTACAAGTACGCCAGGAATTATACTAAGTCCTATATCTACTCCAAGCTTACCACCTTCTAGAAAAGCAGTAAGAAATCTCTCAAAAAAGCTACCTTCCGATCTTTCTATTAATGAATCTGATAAGTCTTTATTTACTTTGTTTTTCTCAAGGGTGCTTTTGCTTATTCCCATGGCTTTTCTTGATTTATATGCCATAATTCTAACACTAATAATGCTACCAATTATTGCTCCTAAGTTTCCTACCATTGCTTCCTTAAAATAGCCTAATCCTATCATAAAAGTAGTAACAATTAAGCCCATTCCAAATGCTGTACCAAGGTTGCAAAGACAAGGAGTTTCATATTCTTCAAAATAGCTAATATATTCGTCATCTTTTGCTAGTGAAATAATTGCAGGGTTATCTGAAAGATAAGTAGTTATTATTCCAAGAGATGCTACCCCAGGAAGATCGTATAAAGGCCTCATAAGTGGTGAAAAAACCTTGTTCAATATTTTAACTACTCCAAACTCTGTAGCTAACTTACCAAAAGCCCCTGCCAATACTGCAATTGCCATTATATATAATACTGTGTCTACAAGAAGCTGATAGGCTGTTGCCATAATAGTTGAGAACATATTACTTATTCCCATTTTGGTACCTAAATAACCAAAGAATGTTATTAACAACAACAGAAATGCAATAGTATCTAAATACGGAATTCTCTTTCTTTCTTTACCTTCTACAATATTTTGCATTATTTCACTCCTTTAGACATTGTATTTTGTCAAGTCACTTCACATTATAACTAATTATTCGTCTAAAGGGCAACATCCTAGAATCACTTTCCTGATTAAATTTTCTTAACAAATATTCGACATATATTTAACAAATTTATTCAGAAATATGATTTTCCGTTTTTATATTAAAAGTTTTGCTAGAAACTCTTTTGTTCTTTGGTTTTTAGGTGTTTTAAATATATCATCTGCTGTGCCTTCTTCAATTATAGAGCCGTTATCCATAAAGAACACCCTGTCAGCTACTTCCTTAGCAAAACCCATTTCATGAGTAACTACTATCATTGTCATGCCTTCTTTAGCCAAATTCTTCATAACATCTAAGACTTCTCCCACCATCTCAGGGTCTAGAGCTGAAGTTGGTTCATCAAATAATAAAACATCTGGAGACATAGCTAAAGCTCTTGCTATAGCTATCCTTTGCTTTTGTCCTCCTGAAAGATTTTGAGGGTAGGTGTTCGCCTTATCCTCTAATCCTATTCTTTTAAGAAGTTTTAATCCAATACTATCAGCTTCTTCTTTTGCCATACCTTTTACTTTAATTGGAGCAATAGTTATATTTTCTAATACGGTTAAGTGAGGAAATAAATTAAATTGTTGAAATACCATTCCCATCTTTTGTCTCTGCAAATTTATATCATTGTTTTTACTTGTAATAGATTTTCCTTCGAAAATAATCTCTCCTGATGTAGGCTCTTCAAGTAAATTAAGACATCTTA
>CAYYDM010000060.1:0-6261 GCA_964470635.1 uncultured Clostridia bacterium
TCTTTTATCTGGAAAATAGGCTCAGAAAATTCAATTAAAGAGTTTATGTTAACTTGAACTGTAAAGGCAGCAAGCATTACTGGAATTTTAGCTATTACACCTGATGTTAATGCTACTATTTCTACCTCTTCATTTGAACAGTTTTCTATAAGTTTTTCTTCTTCTTTCCACGTTTCTGTGTCACACTCTTTTTTGTCTAATTCTTCTTCGTTCAATTCTTTTTTGTCTAATTCTTTTTTGTCCAGTTCTTTTTTGTCTTTCTGTGCTGTATGTATTACATTGGGGTTTTCATATAATACTTTATAACCTTCTGGATATTCAGCCCTTACATTTACCATTTTCTCACCTCTTTTTATCAAAGCCGAAATCATAAAAATATTTTCTATATTTATATTATTCTATTATGTTTATTTAGTTCCGATTTACAAAAAATAAATAAGGAACAGATATATCTGTCCCTTAAAGTAGAATTTATTTATTTAATAATCCTTTCAATCTTTCCTTTATAATCTTCTCGTATCCATTCTCTGTAGGACTATAATAATTAATGCCTACAAGCCCGTTAGGTAAATACTGTTGTTCAATAAAACCGTTAGGATAGTCATGAGGATATAAATAGTCCTTACTATTTTCACCTGTATTTAATATATATTTTTCCTCCATTTTTTTCGAAGTAGAGTCTCTAAGGTATGTAGGCACTTGTCCCATTATCCCATTTTCAATGTCCTCTAAAGCTTTGTCTATTCCTACATAACATGCGTTACTTTTTGGGGCACAGGCAACATATACTGCTGCCTGTGCAAGCGGAATCCTGCCTTCAGGCATTCCTATAGTATTTACGGCTTGAAAAGCGGATACTGCTAAAGTAAGAGCTTGAGGATCAGCATTACCCACATCTTCTGAGGCACATATTATTATTCTTCTTGCAATAAATTTTGGATCTTCTCCTGCATAAATCATTTTTGCAAGCCAATACAAAGTAGCATCTGGATCTGAACCCCTCATGCTTTTTATAAAAGCTGAAATAATATCATAATGTTCATCACCATTTTTCTCGTATCTAATTGCCCTTTTTTGTATACACTCCTCTATTACATCTAAAGTAATTTTAATGATGCCATTTTCATCAGATGGCGTAGTTAACACTCCTAGTTCTAATCCATTTAACGCAATTCTTGCATCGCCATTACAAACATTGACTAAATGTTCAAGTGCATCATGACCAATTTCAATACTAAAATCTCCCAGTCCATGGTCTTTGTCCTTTATTGCCTTATTTATTATTGTTTTAATGTGTTCATT
Organism: uncultured Clostridia bacterium; assembly: GCA_964470635.1. Taxonomy (GTDB): domain Bacteria; phylum Bacillota; class Clostridia; order Tissierellales; family Proteiniboraceae; genus Proteiniborus. Next base: position 1,303 of record CAYYDM010000060.1, read on the forward strand.
GCTTAAAGGCTCTAACTTGAAAACCATAGACCTAGAAATAAGAGCTTTATTTACTTCAAAAAAAGGATTTTCTGTTGTAGCTCCAATTAGTATTAGTGTACCATTTTCAACATATGGTAAAAGTGCATCCTGTTGGCTTTTATTAAACCTATGTATTTCATCAATAAAAAGAATAGTCCTTTTGTTATACATGCCTAACCTTTCTTTACTTCTATCAATTACTTCTCTAATATCTTTAATCCCTGAGGTTACAGCATTCAGTTGTTCAAAGTATTTTTTAGTAGAGTTGGCAATTATTTTAGCTAAAGTTGTTTTTCCAGTACCAGGTGGCCCATAGAAAATAATTGAGCTTAATTTGTCTGCTACAATTCCTCTATATAGGAGTTTCCCTTTTCCCACTATATGCTCTTGACCAATGAATTCTTCAAGCGTACTAGGGCGCATCCTATCAGCAAGTGGGGCTGATTTTCTTAAGTTCATTTCAGCACTAATTTGAAATAAATCCATATGCTTTCTCTCCTTGTATATTTCTTCTAATTGTAATAGATATTATTTAACCTAATGATCCATATAAACTCCTTATATAGTTAATCTGTTCTTTAAGTCCTTTATAAATATCGGTTTTTCTTTCAATTGATATTATTTCATCCATCTTTTCTATAGATGCATGAGTATATATCTGTTCCTCAGCAATTGGTTCGATATAAGTAATTTTGGCTTTTTTATTTAATAACTCTTCAATTATTTTAATTGAATCATTTACACTTAAAGAAAAGCCTCCTCCTAAGTTCAGGATGTCATACTTTATATCATAGTTTATCACTCTTAAAATTACTTCGCAAATATCTTTCACATAAATAAAATCTCTAGACTGAGTTCCAGCACCATATATTTTTATTTCCTCATCCATAAGTATATTTTTAATAAATTTATGAAAAGCCATGTCAGGTCTCTGATGTGGCCCATACACAGTAAAAAACCTTAGTATATCTACATCAATATTGTATGTGTTTCCATAATAATGGCATAAAGTTTCTCCCATTAGCTTCGTTACACCATATAATGATATTGGATTTGTATTGCTAATTTCGGCCATTGGAATATTATCGCCATTTCCATATACAGTAGAAGAAGATGCATAAATAAGTTTTCTAACACCTTTATTCTTAATGGATTCTAATAATCTTTGTGTCGCCGTTATATTATAAGTTATATACTCGTCAAAATTAACCTCGCTGCATGCTGTCACCCCTGGAATGTCTGCTAGATGAACTATGCATGTTATATTCAGACCTTCAATTAATTTGCTTATGTTAGGATCTAGTATATTATTCTCCAAAAAAATAAAATTAGGATTACCAAAGCAATGCCTCAAATGATAATTTTTAATCCACTTAGGATAATTGTTGTAGAAAGAATCTACTCCTAATACTTGATGTCCATTAATAAGTAATTGCTCACACAAATTGCTACCAATAAAACCTGCTGCACCTGTTACTAAAATCATAAAAAAACCCCCCTTCATATGCTCTTATATCTAATATATGAAGGAGGATCAATTTTGGTAATTATAGTTATTACATTTTTCTTACAATAGAGCCTGAAATAGGGTAAGAGTAATCTACTCCATCTACTACTTTTATTATTGCTAGTATTGGAAAAACTACAGTTGCTATTGCAATCCCTAGTAATAAAGGTATTCCTATAAGGACAATAACTAATATTCCAGAAATAATACTTGCAGCAATCATCATAATTTGAAAACCTAAAGCTTCTTTTGCTTGAGTCTTAACAAAATTATCACTTGAAACTAAAAGAGCTATTATTGGTGCTATGATTGGTATCCCCACAAATACACCAAGATGGGCTAAAGCACATAAAAGTTTTTGTTCCGTAGTTAGCATTCCATCAGTCCCTCCCTTTGATAGTTTAATTATATTATAATATTATGCTAATTAAAAGAAAAATAATTAAATACCTACAGATAAAGGTAGGAATACTAAATTAATTTTCTTTAAACAAAAATTTTCTTTACATATTCAGATGTTAATGTGCTTAAAATCCCTCCATAACTTAATCTAAAAGATACTTTTTCTCCGGTTTTGTAATTGTTTAAGCTGTCTGTAATATCAATAATCAAGTGATCACTGCTTCCACCAAGTATTATTATGTCATTATCTTCAGGAACTATATTATCTATACTTACATCTTGTTTTCCAATAGCGCAAATAGCTCTTTTTCTCATTCCTCTATCTTGAAAAACAGGTTTGTTCCCAAAAGCATCCATGCCTATCTCTCCAATAGGTAAAGAAGGTTTTTCTTTCACTTCTATAATCTCTGCTACTAATCTAAAGCAGTCTTCATATGTATCTTCGATTTTATTTCCATAAGCAGTTTCCCTACCTAAAACTATTGATTCTCCTAATCTAAGTTGATTTATTCCTTTAGGAATGCCTTCTTTTCCTTCAAGAAGATATAAGCTACTGGAATTCCCACCAGAAACTATTTCAAGTTTTATCCCAAATTTGTTTTCAATACTTTCTTTAATTCTTACTATTCTATTTAAATTTTCTTGGTTTGGTATTACGCCACCATAGCATGTAAGATTAGTTCCTATTCCTATTAAATTTATACCTTCTAGTCTTAGGATTTCTTCCACACTTTGATATATTTCTCTTTCATCAATAATTCCTTCTCTTAAATCTCCTAAGTCTATCATTAAAATAATTTTATGTACTAGGCCCTTTTCTATTGCTTTTTTTGAAAGCTCTTTTATGGTATGTATCTCAGAATTTAATGATATATCTGCGAATTCTACTACCTCTTCAGCTTGGCTTATCATTGGAAGTCTGAGTAGTAATTTTGGCGCATCTATTGAATTCATACGCTTTAGATTCTCAATTCTAGAATCTGCAAGAACTGTGGCTCCAGACTGTACTAGAGCCTGTGCTATTTCTGGCAGTCCACAAAAAACTTTTGTTACAGCAGCCACAGTAATACCATTATTATTACAAAGAGATATTAGTTTTTCTGCATTGTTTCTTATTTTGTCTAAGGATATTTCTACTCTTGGATACATTTTGTCCTCCTTTCAGTTTTGGAACGGTAAGGCACAATTTGGGGCTGGCATGGAAACCAGCCTCTACTCAATTTTTAAGCTATTTTTCAAAAGCTTTATTGCAGCTTCTGGGTATTTTTCTGATAGCACACCTAGAGATGCCATAATATAATTATTGTCAACTAATATTTCTGCCTCTTTATTTGGCAATAGTTCATTGCCTTTATTGCTCAAAGCTATACTTCTCATAATTTCCATTCTATTTGGTAATCTAGTTAGTGCTCCCCCAGTACCAACTATATACCTGATATTGGATAAGTCCTTGCCTTCAGCAATTGTTTTTTTACCACTTGGCCCATACAAATCTCTAAGCCTTCCAGCGTGTCTCTTCACTGCTGTTGTTACGGCTTCAAGAGTCAATTCTTCTATAAATCTTTTTTCAATATCTGAAATAGGAATTGGCTTATGGTTTTCGACTAAATTATTTAGCTCTTCCGAATCAATATTTAGTTTACTAGCCAATTTATCTAATCCTATTCTTTCAACTATGTTATTTAAATTGACATATACCCCAAGATCTCCTTCTACCGTTCTCTTAGAAATAGGTTCTGGACTAATCAATATACGATTTACATCATCACTGCCCTCTGTGACAGAGTGGACATCAGTTGTGGCTCCACCAACGTCTAAAACAAGAATATCCCCAATTTCTTCTTTTAGTAATTTAGCAGCTAACATAACTGCCCCTGGTGTTGGCATAATTGGTCCATTAACCATTTCTCTTACTTCCCCCATTCCCGGTGCATGAATAATATGCTCTTCAAATACCTCTTGAATTATTTTTCTAGTTGGCTCAATATTTAGCTGATCTATTTTAGGATAAACATTTTCAGTTATATATAGCTTCATTTTTGTTTCTTTAAATATTTCACTAATCTCTTCTTGATTTTCTATGTTTCCTGCATAAATTACAGGAATATCAAGGGCTAATTGGCTAATTAATTCAGCATTGTGAAGAGCAGTGTCCCGTTCACCATAATCTACTCCCCCAGCTATTAAAACAATATTAGGTTTTATTTCTTTAAGTTTATTTATATCAGTTCTTCTCAGTTTCCCTGCCGTTATCATATGAAGGTTTGCACCTGCACCTAAAGCTGCTTCCTTTGCCGCTCTTACTGTCATGTCATATACTAGACCATGAACAGTCATCCTTAATCCTCCTGCTGCACTACTAGTAGACATTAGTTCATCATATTCAATACTATCTACATTAAGGCTATTGGCTAAATCCTTAATAGCCTCCCTGAGACCAATATTTACATCTCCCTCAACTACACTTGTAGGAGCCTGTCCCTGCCCTACAAATGTAGGGCAGTTGTCATATACTCCATTAAAAGCATTTACTACAGTTGTGGTGCTGCCAATTTCTGCTACTAATATATTAATTCTCATTTAAAATTTCCCTTCTTTTTTTAACAAGGAAAGTAGCTACATGAACTCCTTTTGTTCCTCTTCCAAATCCTGCATCTACTCCTTGTTCTATAGCTAATTCATTAGATACCTGCGTTCCACCACAAGCAATTATAATCCTATCTCTAATTCCCTTTTCTACACAAAGCTCGTGCATACGCTTCATGCTCTTATAGTGAATATCATCATGGCTAATTATTGTTGAAGCAAGTATTGCATCTGCATTCAACTCTATAGCTGCATCTATTAGCTTTTCAACCGGTACTGAAGTTCCAAGATAATGGCATTCTATACCATAGCCTTCTATTCCACCATGCTTGATATCAATTATTTCTCTTAAACCTACAGAGTGCTCATCTTCTCCTAGGGTTCCAGCTACTATTTTCATTGGATGCTTTTCTATTTCTTTTCTTATTTCTTCTGGTAAGGCT
>CAYYDM010000060.1:6271-8281 GCA_964470635.1 uncultured Clostridia bacterium
TCATCTGACATAACCTCTGGCTTAGGTGGAATAATAAGTTTACTAGTATCAATTGTAAATGGCACTCTTCCCTTTAATTCTATCCTAGTGCCTTCAGCTGCCTGCATTATTTCTTTATGAATTACCTCAACATCTTCAAGTCCTAGGTTTTTACCTATTTCAATAGCAGCAAATTCAGCAGTTCTCTCATCAGTTGGAAGGAATAATGTTATTTGAATTATTCCATCGCCTTGCCATTCCATTTCAGGTTTTATTTTTGTAGTTTCTCTTAATTCTTTTGTCTCCTCTAATCTTACATTTACATTGTCTGTTTCATCTAATTCATCTATAAATATTATCTTATCTGGGTCTTCAAAGGTACATCCACCTATTAGAATCGATGGATTATCTACTGTATTTTCATCATATTGCGCAACATTGTTATAACCAAAATGTGCTGTAACTGGAGCCATATAATCATCTTCTCTTTCATATACAGTTCCAACTCCAATACCACCATCAATCTTTCTAACAATACCGTCCCCATTTCTTTCAGGATAATACCCTGAATCTACAAAAAATCCTTCCTCTACCGCTTTAAAGTATCCCCCTACCTCTAGCATTTCTTCCATAAATAAAATAGCTCTCTCTTTTAACTCTCTAACCTTGTCAGCTAACTCTCCTTTATCTCTCTTGATTTCAACCATTTCTGTAAGGCCGTCCATGCCTATTAAAGCCTGCTTTGCAGTATTAGTGCCCTCGATGTTGTATATATGCCATGGAACATTTCTTCCCTCATCGGGAGTAATAGTAGATTGAATATCTGCTCTTGTAAGCTTTGAAATTAATAGATTAAGAGTATGGGTTACAGTAGCCTCTCTAGTTGAAGAGCCCATATACTTAGTATTTTGTTGAGCTCTCATTTTGTAGTCTTTAAATAATTCTCTTAAAGCAACTGCATAAGGTAAGTCAATTCTCATACAAGGTGCTGGTGGTGCTGTTGGTGGCACAGTGGAAAGACATATGTTTTCTTTTTTCATTCCAACTTTCACAGAATACATAGAGTTAATGGCATGCTGTACCATTAGCTCTGGCATTACCTTCCATGCTTCCCTAGCGGTTGCATTTGCATTGTGGGCCCCATCTATTTGAGCCATATCTGCCCAAGTCATGACTTTTTTTGCTACAGCTGCATCCACAAAGGATCTAATCATATTAATGTTTCGATACAATACATTATATTGTGGGTCCTGATGAGCTCCATTTACACCTTCCTCAGCAAACATCACTGCTATTTCAGGACCTGCTACCCCACTTACATAAGAGTGATAATTAATTGGTCTTCTAACTTCATCCTCTATTAAATCAAGAGCCTTTCTTTGCGCTCTAACTTGTTTTCTAGTAATTGGAATCCCTCCTATGCCTTGAGGTGTTCCTTCAATTAAACCATCAAAATGACTTTGTCCAGCAGTTCTAATAACCATTAAATGATCTGCCCCATGCCATGCAGCCATTCTCATTCTTCTAATATCATCCTCAAATCTGCCAGATGCTATTTCTGTAGTAATAACTGAATCTGGTTGTGGGTCAATATCATCAAAATAGTGAGCTGATGGTAAAGGTTGACTTTGTTCTAAACTCTCAGAAGTTTCATAATATTGGAACTTTCCTATATTTCTTTTTTGTCCTCTTCCATCTCTCCAGTGCCAACCTCTTCTTCTAGGTCTATAGGTTTCAAGATCTTCTAATATTTTTGTTATGTCTAACTTTTCATTTGGCTTCAATTTCATTAATTTTCACCTCCAGCAAAAATCTTCATAACTTCATCCCACATTTGTCCTTCTGCTAGTTTTAATCCTGCCTCCCTGATGCTCATATCATAACTCTTGGATAGTCTATATACTAAATGGCCAGCACCTTTCCCTAATAGGCCTCTGTCTATAGCCCCATCAACAATAGCAGCAGCCTCTGGACTTGAAAAGCCCATTCTTAGTAAAACTGATCTTTCTATAGAAGGACTTGTTTGTTTAT
>CAYYDM010000060.1:8291-14004 GCA_964470635.1 uncultured Clostridia bacterium
AACTAGTGGATCAACTATTTTTTCTGCCAGTTCCCAAAATCTTGCTTCCAGCTGCTCTTCAGATAAGTCTTTTAAATGCTGTCTTCTAGTTTCAAAGTCATCTTTTCTCTTCATAATAGCACCTCCAAATTAAATACTAATTCCCAACTCCCTTAATGTACTTATGATAAACTCTGTATCTGACTTAATGTCATTAGCTAAAAACTCAATATCTTCTTTTGAGAAAGAAGTTACATTCATAATATCTATGCAATTTTTAACATAGGATTTTCTTAGCTTATTTAAGTCTATATCTTTAGCCTTAATTAAACTTGGATGCTCTGGTAAAATAATATTTTCGCCAGGTATTTCTTCATCAGGGTTCCCGATAATTATTTGAATTCCGTTTTCTCTGGCAAAAGTAAGTTGAGGCTGTATATGCTTTCCTGCTCCAGTATATTCTGTTTCTTGAACTAATATTATTTGATCTTGGTCTAACTCTTGTGCAATTGAAAAGGCTGCTGCTAAAGACGTATTACCTGCAGGCCCCCTTTCTATACCTTCTATCTGAGCTAAAGCCTCAGTAATATAAAATACCTCTCCTTGGTTTACTGTAACATATCTATCCATATATCTAAGTGGCCTACCAGCCGATCTAGGTACGTCTGACCTGTCTGGCCAAGTAGTAAAAGGTATTCCAAAACCTGTATGTCCAGTAGTAAAGGATTTTCTATTAAACTGTTTATCACTAGCCATATGAAGTCCTTTTAAGTTTACACTTGCACCTACAATCTGTGTATTGAATGCACCTGCTTTTATTAATCCTCTAGCAGTTCCGGTAAGATTTCCTCCTCCTGCATTTGTTGCAACTACAACATCAGGATCTCTTCCTTCCCTTTCCCTTAACTGCATAGCAATTTCATATCCGAGGGTTTCAACGCCAGCAATTCCAAAAGGAGTGTATAATGAGGCATTAAAATATCCTGTATCCTCTAGCATTCTTAAAAATGTATAGAAAAGCTCAGGTCCTACTGATAATTGTGCTACTTCTGCTCCCAGTGCTTCACATTTTCTTGCCTTTTCAATTATTTCAGGCTGGCCTATACCTCTTGAATCATAGCATTCCTGTACAATAATGCATTTAAGGCCTCTCATGGCAGCTTGACTAGCTACTCCTGCTCCATAATTGCCACTTGTAGCAGCTATTACTCCTTTATATCCAAGTTTTTTCGCATGATAAACACTAATTGCCGCCCTTCTGGCTTTGAAACTGCCAGATGGGTTTGCAGCTTCATCTTTAATGAATATTCTTGCTCCTTTTCCTTTAGGAGCTAACTTCCTAGCCAGTTTTGTAAGGTTTTTTAGCTCTAGAATAGGGGTGTTGCCAACTCCAGTTTCTCTTTGAATTTCTTGCATCTCTTGTAATGTATAGCCTGTCTCCCTCATCATTCTTTCATAATCGAAAGCTATACCACCTGTTTCGAATTTATCATAATCTATGCTTATAGCCTGCTTCATAATATCCTTTTTCCTTGCCATGACTACATCATAGCTTATATCTTTATTCAATTTTTTCACCACCTTCGAGAATACCTCTTAACTGCCTGCCTATATACAATAATTCTGGAATACATTTTCCAAAGTCATGTTCATAATAAGGATTGATTTCTACTAGTTTTCCAGTTACATTCCTTCCTATATAGGTTTCTATAGTTACTATATCTCCAATGTTTGCCTCATTATCGACAAGAAAACCCTTAGTCCACATTTCTAGTGGAACTCCCTTAGTATCTTCTGGAACTTGTGAGGCTCGCTGGTCAGGAGTCAGTACAATATTGTGTATTCTTACCCAATCACCTTTTTTTGCACAGTCCATTGATTTCACCTTACCTTCTTATTAAATTTCTCATATCTCCCATTATTGCTCTTGGTACAGGTAAATCTATCATAGTTTTTAAACCTGGTTCTGCATTAATTACATGAGGAATCATATTAACACACATAGCTATAGTACCTAACCCACCTTCTACTTCTGGTTTAATAGACATATTAACTTCAGGTGTACCTTTTATTGTTATGTAATCTCCAGTATAAGTTCCCTCCATTTCAGGCTCTATTTGTTGAGGATGTATCATATCTATCTTAACTTCTCCATTAACATATCCTTGACCTGTCATATTTACTCCTGCCACATCTCCAGCCTTAGCAAATCCAAATGGAGATTTTCTATCAACGCTAGTAACTATAGGTTTCATTTGCTGTTCAATCTTTTCTACTTCCCAACCTATAGCTTTTGCAATCATTTGTATGGACTCTGGAAAACCAACATGTCCAGCCAATGTTCCATCTGCAACACCTTTTTCAAAGGCCTCAACAGTTAATCCTACACCTTGTTCTTCCATTACAGCAGGTCCAAAAGGTGATAGACTATTAACTCTTTTTGCTTCTATGTGTTCTACATCAATCATACAACCAGTTAAGCAGACTACTAATAAATCCATTATTAGTCCTGGATTTATTCCTGTCCCTAATGCAGTGACACCGTTTTCCCTTGCTATATTATCAAGTTCTTTAGCCAATTCTGGGCTCTGAGCGTAAGGATATGCCATTTCCTCTGCTGTTGATATTACATTTACTTTCTTTTCTAGTGCATATTTTAATTTCGGAAATGCATTTTTAGTAAAAGAATCAGTAGCACATAAGCAAATGTCACAGCATTTCTCAGTTAATACTTCTTCAATATTATCTTTAATAATTACTTCTGGTCTATCTTCCCTGTCAACACCTAATACTTCATACATACTTTTTCCTACTTTACTTGGACTTACATCGCAAACGCCAATAATCTCTACTCCTTTTTTCTTTAATAGCATCTTGGCCATTCCACTTCCCATTGCCCCAAAACCCCAAATAACAACCTTAACTTTTTCCATAAACTACACCTCCAAAATATTTTCTAAAGTTATCCATATTTGTATTATTCTAATGCAATATCTCTGCCAATAAATATATAAGCTAAAGATATAGTAAAACTTCATATTATCAATATCACAAATATTTTCATCTACAACAGAAAAAAATAACCGCAAAATTATTTGCAGCTTGGTGCAAATAATTTTGCGGTTATAATGGAATTTCATATTTTTTTATTTTATGCTGAAGTGTCTGTCTTTTTATTCCTAAGACCCTTGCAGCCTCAGAAATATTATAGCCTGACTCATCAAGGGCTTCCTGAATCAATCTCTTTTCAACTGTATCAATAATATCTAATAGTGGTTTATGAGAACGGATAAGATCATTATAATTAACCTCAGTCTCTATTGCGCTAGGTATAAAGTTGCTAAAATGCTCTGACTTAAGCACATGTTCATCTTTAGAAATAAGGTTCATAGCCCCCTCAATTAAATTCTCTAGCTCTCTAACATTTCCTGGCCAAGAATGTTTCATGAAGGCTTGCATAATATCCTGAGAAATCATCCAAACATTCCTATTAAGTTTTTCATTATAATATTTAAGAAAGTGTTCACATAATAGCTTAATATCATCTTTTCTTTCTCTTAATGGAGGTACTCTAATAGAAATTACATTGAGTCTATAATATAGGTCTTTCCTTATAGTTCCCTTTCTTACGGACTCTAAAGGTTCTTCGTTGGTAGTAGCAATTATTCGTACATCAACAGGAATATCCTTTAGTCCTCCTACTCTTCTAATATAGCCCTCTTGTAAAACTCTTAACAGTTTTGATTGTAGCGACAAGCCCATTGAATTAATTTCATCTAGTAAAAGTGTTCCTCCACTTGCTTGTTCAAATAAACCTGGTCTATCTAATGCACCTGTAAAGCTTCCTTTTACTGTTCCAAATAAAATACCCTCTAAAAGAGATTCAGGAAAAGCTGCACAATTCTGTCCGATAAAAGGCTTGTTTCTTCGACTGCCATCATAATGTATGCTTTGAGCAAATAGCTCTTTTCCAGAGCCAGTTTCTAAATTATATTTATTACCAGCACTGTGAATTTCTTTTTCTTTCTCTCCAATAAGCTCCATCTGCAAGTCTACTAGCTGTTCCGAAAGCTTTTGAATGTCTGTTACGTTTCTAGCAATTTCTAATGCTCCTAAGATAGTACTATCTTTTCTAATAGGAATAGATGTATTTACAGTAGTAATTTTTTGACCCTTATAGTTTAAGTAAGTTTGAGTTTTTTCAAATATTTTTTGTCCAGTGTTAATTACATTTAATAACGTGCTTGTATGTTCATTTAAGCTGGGGAATATTTCTAGTAATTGTCTATTCATAACTTTTTCTTTTTCTATTCCCTCTAACTTAGCCATTGTTTCGTTATAAAAAACGGTTTTGCCATCTGAATCTATAACGTGAATTCCTACATCTACATACTGCAAAATTTTTTGCAGTAGTAGCTTTTCAAACTCATGTGATCTCATACAATCATTCCTTTTTCACTGTTATGTTAGATAAGCTGAATTATAGCAGCCATTCTTCCAGTCTTGCCATTTTCCTTTCTATAAGAAAAAAACTTATCATTATTACAGCTGGTGCACAGTCTACTTACAGTAATATTTCTACTTAAAATCCCATTTTCCTCTAATATTTTTTCATTTGCCTTCCACAAATCTAATTTCCATATTTCTGTGGACTCTTTCATCAGTATCTCTTCTATAAATGACAAATTCTCGTTAAATTTATCATATACGTCTTTTTTTACTGGATAACAACATGAGCCAATAGATGGTCCTATACCTACTAAAATATCTTCTGGATTTGAATCATAAACATTTTTCATTGTAATAACCATTTTTTCCGCTATTCTTGCTACTGTTCCTTTCCAGCCAGCATGGGCAAGTCCTGCTACATTTTTAGCTTTATCTAGAAAAAACAAAGGAACACAATCTGCATAGAATGTAAAAAGCATAAGTCCCTTAACATTAGTCAATAGTCCATCCACTTCTTGATAATCCATAGGATTGACTAATCCTTTACCTGCATCTTCTTCTGTTATTATTCTTATGGCTGTACCATGTACTTGATCTGACAGTACCATTTTTTCCATAGGTACATTAAATGCCTTAGAGACATTTTGGAAATTTTCCATTATATTTTCTTTTTCATCTTCTGTCTTTATGCCTAGGTTCAAAGTGCCAAAGGGCTTTGGACTAATACCACCTATTCTTGTAGTAAATCCATGCCTTACAAGTCCCGTTCGTTCAAAACTAGGTATTATGTAATACTGTAGTCCGTTTACTTCTCTTAATTCAAAACCTATATTATCCTTCACATTATCACCTCATAAAAAGGACTCGAAAGAGTCCTATTTTTCATCAAGAATTTTTTTAAGTTCATCCATAAATGTATTCAAATCTTTAAACTGTCTATATACGGAAGCAAACCTAACATACGCAACTTCATCAATATTTTTTAATCGGTTCATAATCATTTCTCCAATTAGCCCAGTAGTTATCTCTCTCTCCATAGAATTAAATAAAGTTTTTTCTATTTCGTCCACCATCTCTTCAATAACTTTCATAGAAACTGGTCTTTTTTCACAAGCTCTAATTATACCATTAAGCAGTTTATTTCTATTATATGATTGTCTGTTGCCATCTTTTTTTATTACTACAAGTGGAATATCTTCTATCTTCTCGTAAGTAGTAAACCTTTTGCTGCATTTAATGCATTCTCTTCTTCTTCGAATAGCTTGTCCTTCATCAGTAGGTCTAG
>CAYYDM010000061.1:0-13279 GCA_964470635.1 uncultured Clostridia bacterium
CATTTAATGCATTCTCTTCTTCTTCGAATAGCTTGTCCTTCATCAGTAGGTCTAGAATCAATTACCTTGGATTCATAATAGTCACAATAGGGGCATCTCATCTTTTTTTCCTCCCTTTTAGCCAAAAGTCTTAATCAAATTATATTATATCTTTTATTTAATGTCTATATGATGATAGTTTCCACGCTCAGATAATAAGTCACATTTATGTTAATATATTTTCTATTTTCTATTTTCTATTTTCTTTCTTCTCTTCTGTCTTCTCCTCCATTGTATAAAAAGTCCTCGGTATTTGAGTTGAGATCTACTAAAATAACATCGGATCCTATTCTCACGATGTTCTGCCACTTAATAACATAGTCTTGATTTCTACCAAATAAGCCTAATACTCTTCCTGGCCCTGGAAGCACAATAGCTTCAACTATTCCTTTCTCCAAATTCACTTCTAAATCTGATATAAATCCTACTCTAGTTCCGTCCTTTACATTTATTACTTCCTTTTCACGTAAATCTGTAGTCTTTACCATTGTTTCACCTTCTTTTTTATTATTTCTATACTATATATACTATATGGACCTATAGTATTATTCCTAATTTTATCTTAATAAAACAATGGTAAAGATAAACACTTTATATTAACTTTCTCATGTGCTTTAAAGCAGTTTTTTCTAATCTTGATACTTGTGCCTGAGATATTCCGATTTCCTCTGCAACCTCCATTTGAGTCTTTCCTTCATAGAACCTCAGATTAAGTATTAGTTTTTCTCTATCATTAAGCTTTCGAATTGCCTCTCTTAATGCTATACCTTCTAGCCAAGTTTCATCTTCACTTTTTTCATCACTAACCTGATCCATAACAAATATAGTATCACCGCTATCATGGTATATAGGTTCAAATAAAGATATGGGATCTTGAATAGCATCTAATGCAAAAACTACTTCTTCTTTAGGTAGTCCTAAGACTTCAGCTATCTCTGATATAGTTGGTTCTTTCGAGTTTTTGTTTACTAATTGATCTCTTGCTTGTAATGCCTTATATGCAATATCTCTTAATGATCTGCTAACTCTTATAGAATTATTGTCACGTAAATACCTTCTTATTTCTCCAATTATCATTGGAACAGCATATGTTGAAAACCTAACGTTTTGCGATAGGTCAAAGTTATCTATTGCCTTTATTAATCCTATACATCCTACTTGGAACAAATCATCTACGTGTTCTCCTCTTTTGCTAAAGCGTTGGATAACACTTAAAACTAATCTAAGATTTCCTTTTACAAACTCTTCTCTAGCGCTCATATCACCTGCATGTATTCTATCAAATAAAACTCTCATTTCACTATTAGTAAGCACGGGTAGTTCAGAGGTGTTTACTCCGCATATTTCTACTTTGTTTATATGCATATAAGTAATTCATTCCTTTCATGATGTTTTACCCCTTTTACATAAAAATTATTGCCTTCTTTAGACTTTATTATTCAACAATTAATGTAAATAGATTAAGTTAATTTTATAAAAAAAAGAATCTTAAAAAAATCGGAGCAGATTAATCTGCTCCCTACAAAATAACTTTTATGTTTTTTTTAAATCATTTTATTTATTTCTTTTTTTAACCTTTTAATTATTCTTTTCTCTAGTCTAGATATATAAGACTGGGAAATACCTAGTAGGTCAGCCACTTCTTTTTGAGTTTTTTCTTCACCATTTTTCAGACCAAATCTAAGCTCCATAATCTTTTTTTCACGAACTGATAATTTGCAGATAGCTTGATTTAATAAATCCTTATCTATTTCTTCTTCTAAATATTTAAAGATTATATCATTATCAGTACCTAATATGTCTGATAATAACAATTCATTTCCATCCCAATCAATATTTAATGGCTCATCAAAGGATATCTCTGCCTTAGCCCTACTATTTCTTCTAAGATACATTAATATCTCGTTTTCAATACATTTAGATGCGTAAGTAGCAAGCTTAATTTTTTTATCTGGTTTAAAGGTATTTACTGCTTTAATTAAACCAATAGTTCCTATAGAAACCAAATCTTCTACTCCTATGCCTGTATTCTCAAATTTCCTTGCAATATAGACTACAAGTCTTAGATTTCGCTCTATCAATACTGTCTTTATTGTCTCATCCTCTTCAAGCTTAGAAACAAGGTAGTTTTCTTCATCAGGAGTTAATGGCGGCGGAAGTACCTCGCTTCCTCCAATATAATATATCTCTGATTCATCATACAATCTAAGCTTTATTAGTATTTTTATTTGATATATTCTTATGATAAGCCTTAGCTTATTAACCATTCTTTTCATTTAGACTACCTCCTTTTCAGTAAACATTTCAGGATGAAGTAAAGCAGCATAATTATTATCATTTGAAAGATTATTGTTGTAAATTCCTACAATAATATCACAAAATGATTTATCCTCGTGGTCCTTAATTACAACGTTATCAGGCTTAAACCCTATTAACATTCCGTTTTCTTTGCCTAAAGATTTATAAGGGATTAATCTAAATCTAATATTAGACATATTTTCAATCATAATTGCTGAAATAGCTTCAAGATCATTTTCCTTGTATTTTTCGAAAATACTTTGTACCTCTTTAGGCAGCAATGCTTTTATTGCAGAAAACTGAATTATTATTACTGGCGTCTGTGTCACTGGATCCCTTAATAGATTTCCTGTATCCAGTAACCCAATTATTTCAACTTTTTTATCATTTAGACCAACCACAATTGGCATATAAATCTTACTCTTGGTTAAAATTGATTGGACATATCCCCATACGATCTTAATCAAAATATATGATATGGACACAGCAAGTACTAACACTTTTACTGGGAAATCTTTGATGTAGAATATCCCATTGCCAGCATAAGCTTCTACATCAGCCAAGTAAAATAGAGCTAAAGACGCTCCAGCAAAAATAAATGCCATTACGTAAAAAGTTGCTATAAGTCTTATGAACTTTCTTAATTTCAGAGGGTTAAATGCAACTATAATAATTAAGATAGAAATAGAGATCTTTATAATAAACTTAGTCATAAATTTTAGCGAAGGAAAAAATATGACTAATGCATAAATAGCCCCAATAAAAGAAGCTAATAATACTCTAATATTATTTGCTTCTGTTTTAGTAAATTTTCTAGTTAAGTACAGCAGAATATAATTAATTACCATGTTCTCTAATAAAAGATACTCAGCGTATATGTACAAACTGTTGCCCCCCTTTTTGTACATCCACATTATATATTAAACTTGTATTCACCTACCTTTATTTTTATGTCTATTATAATACATGAAACATTAGAATTATGTCACATACTGAAGTCGAAAAAAAAACCCTTTCTATATAAATAGAAAGAGTTATCTATCCCTTCTCCTTAAAAAAGTTGGAATATCTAAGTCATCAGTATCGAATGGCTTTGTTTCAGGTATAATTTTTTCTTTAATTTTGTCACCTGCTATAGATGGTGATGGTTTTTCTAAAGGCTTTTCCTGTTTAACACTGTCAAAACCTGTAGCAATTACTGTTATCTTTATCTCGTCCTTTAAATTTTCATCTAGCCCTGCGCCAAAAATTATATTAGCATCAGGATCTACCGATTGTCTAATTAAATCAGCCGCTTCATTAACCTCAAAAATTCCTAGGTTTGGTCCTCCAGTTATGTTTAGCAACACTCCTTTTGCTCCTTCAATAGAAGTCTCAAGTAAGGGGCTATGTATTGCTTGTTTAGCAGCTTCAGTTGCTCTGTTTTCACCACTTGCTTTTCCTATTCCCATATGTGCAAGACCTTGATTTAACATAATAGTTTTAACATCTGCAAAGTCTAAGTTAATCAATGCAGGTACAGCTATTAAATCAGATATACCTTGTATACCTTGTCTTAGAACATCATCAGCTATACTGAAAGCTTCAACTATAGAAGTCTTTCTTTCTACTACTTGTAATAATCTATCATTTGGTATAGTAACTAGGGTGTCAACCCTTTTCTTCAGTTCCTCAATTCCTTTTTCTGCATGTACCATTCTTTTTCTGCCTTCAAACATAAAAGGCTTAGTAACAACTCCAACAGTTAAAATACCCAGTTCTTTAGCTATTTCTGCAACAATAGGCGCTGCTCCTGTTCCAGTTCCTCCACCCATACCAGCAGTAATGAAAACCATGTCTGCACCTTTCAAAACTTCTGTTATTTCATTTCTGCTCTCCTCCGCAGCTTTCATGCCGACTTCTGGATTAGCGCCCGCTCCAAGTCCTCTTGTCAACTTTTCTCCAATCTGAAGCCTAGTCTCTGACTTAGAAGAATGTAGAGCTTGTCTATCAGTATTTATAGTAATAAATTCTATTCCTTTTACTTGGTTTTCTATCATTCTATTTACTGCATTGTTTCCTCCACCACCAACTCCAATGACTTTAATATGCGCAAATTGTTCTACATCTACTTCAAAATCGAACACTTTATAACCCCCTTATTTAATACTAAAAATAGTCATTCCAAAGTTTTTTACAGCATTTATAACTTTAATATTATATTTACTTTTACCTTCTGTTTTTACTCTTTTTCTTTTCAACATTATTATATTCTATATAATAATTGAATTTCCTCTTTAGTGAATAATATATAATGCCAATTGTAGTAGAAAATGTTGGATCTTTGACTCCTATCCATAAAGCTGTCAAATGCTTGATATAAGCCAAATAACAGCTTCTCAATTTCCCTTATCCCTTTTAATTAGCTCACTCCTCCCCCAGTTATTAGTATGTGTTCGTCAAAATTTCCTTCTTTAGTCCTATAATTCGTCATATAAATCCATAATACATTATTCTAGGGCTATTTTGAAACTGCTATACTGCTATTACATACTTATTATTAATAACATTCTCATGTCTCAAGAAGTATTTATAAAAAACTCTTTTAATTCCAATAAATTATTTTTCCCTCTAATATAAAAAAAGTAATATATATATAAGTTCAATATATCTGCTTTTTTTCCTCTTTTTTTGCTAAAAATGATATTTTTTGATGCGAATTAATTAGTTTATATCTTTTTTCCTAAATAATAATCTTCTTATAATTGCAAAGTTCTGGAATAACCTTCCTCCAAAAGCAAAAATAGCTGCATAATAAAGAGGTACTCCTAATCTATCTCCAACGTAAGCTAAAAATGCTGCTAATATTGCATTTCCAAAAAATCCAGATATAAATATTTCTGTATTAAATTTCTTCTCAAGTGTTGCCCTAAGTCCACCAAAAACTGAGTCAAGACATGCTAGTATAGCTACTGAAACATATAAGGAGTAGCTAGCTGAATAAGTTATAGGTAAATATATACCTATTAAAACTCCTATTAAAATTCCTACGAAAGCTAATATTACCATAATTATTCACCTTCTTTTCTTGGTTTTGCATATTTAAATTCTTCATCTGCCCAGTAATATTTAGGTACTTTTACATTATCTTTCATTATTGCTTCAACTCTAAGTTTGTAAACCTCCCTTAACAGCCAACCATGAGTGTTAGGTGCATTAATAGCTGCATAGAGTAATTTAGGATCGCCAATTGCAGTTATCACAAAAGGAGGTGCAGAGCTTCTACCATTAACTCTTACTGTAGGACCAGCGCATTTGATTTCGGATTTGGACATTACCCTTTGACCATTAATGCTTATTGCTTCTGCTCCAGCTTTTCTTAGCTCATTTAGAATAATTTGAATATCAGCATCATGCACTACATCATCATTTATTTGTGAACCGACTATTTCTTCATCTTTGTTATCATCAATAATAATCCTAATACCAGGACCCTGAACATCCTCCATTCCTGACACTAGTTTCATTTCGTTTATTTCATCGATTAAAAGCTCTGAAATATCCGACTCTTCGTCATTTATAATACTCTCAAGTTTTGCTAATTCCTTTTTTCTTTTTTCTGTTAGCTCTTTTATATCATTAATTTCTTTGTGAATATTATTTATGTCATTTTTCATTGTTTGTATTGTTCTTAATGAAACTAAATCATAATCATCTATATTCTGTTTCATCTGAAAAGACAAAAGCATTCCTAGAAAAATAGAAAGGATTATGAGCCAAACCATACCTTCATTTTTCTTTTCGCCCATTACATAGCCCTCCAAAGCCTAATTTGTTACTCCTTCTACTGGTTTTGCATATCTAAATTCTTTTATTTTCCTATATTTAGGAATAACTATGTTTTGTTCCTGCTTTATGTGTATGTCTAAATTAAGGAGATTTTCCATACGCCATATAAGTCCATGCTTAATACGAAGTGCATTTTCTAAATCATCAGGTTTTCCAATTGCTTTTATTATAAAAGGAGGTCCAAAAGATACTCCATTTATCTCTATATGGTTCGCAGCAAGAGCTATTTCCGTAAAACTTGTATATCTTTGATCATTTATTGATATGGCTTCTGCTTCTGCAGCATTAAGGACACTTATTATTTGGAGAAGAAACTCATAATTATCTACTATAACACTTGAATCATCTCCATATACAACTTCAGCAGGCGGGTCATTAATTTCAATGGTGATTCCAGGACCTTGAACATCCTCATAACCAGCTAAAATTCTATATTTTTCAATATCTTTATATAGATTTTCTAAATAAACATCTTTCTCAGCTTCGCCCTTTTCATATTGCTTTAACTTAGATTCCAGATTATCTAGCTCATTTCTCAATCTATCTCTATCATCTTGAATTTTCTTATAATCAATTGCCAACTGTTGAGCTCTTTGAATAGGTATTGCTCCAGAGCCTACATTATTCTCAACAGTCTTAAATTGGATAGCTAAGATTACTCCTAACACAGTACAAACCAGCACTATAGCTACTTTACTCTTGATATCATTCATTATCCCACTCCTAATCCTAATCCTTAATTATGATTGCATTACTTCCTTTATCTAAATGAATAACTCGATAACCTTGGTTTTTACTTTCTAATTCTTTTAATATAGATACTAGAAATTTCAATTTATATTTTACATCATCTAAGGTTCCAAATGCAACCTCTGCTCCAGTATTCATGCCAATAGTAATTTTGCCATTTTCGTCAATATCTACAATGTTAAAAGAATCTGCTAGTCCAAGTTTTTTACTATAGTTAATAAATTCCAGCAGTGTTTTCTCTATATTATCATGGCTAAAAGCTATTTTATTACCTATTTTTGGTTTATCTATCTCTGCACCTCTTGTTTCCATAATTTGCTCGTCATTTTTTTCTGAAAGAATATTTAAAATAATGCCTTCTTCATCAATATATATATATGAACCAATGTAATCAATAACAGCAACTTCTTTTCTCTCATCTATATTAATTAGTATTTTATTTGGTAATTTTCTTCGTACTTTAACATCTTTTACATATGGATGTAGCATGATATTTTCTTTAGCCATCTTTAGATTAATTTTAAAAATATTCTCATCTATCATTATACCTGAAGCTAGCATTAGCTTTTCATCGGTAATTTTTTCATTTCCATAGACTTCTATACTAGAAATATGAAAGAAGCTTGTCTTAGTATAAAGAATAAAAAAAATGGAAGTTAATAATAAAATAATAATAAATATTAGTCTCTTTTTTTTCTTTTTAATTTTCCTATCTATTTTTTTAGTTTTGCTCATACTATTCCTCCATTAGAGCTTGTCCTTTAAGCATTAAGCAGCATAAGCTGCTTAAATCTTCTTAATGTCCGCATTTAAAGCAAGTAGAGCTTTCTCTAAGCCATCATAACCTCTTTCTATGTGGATTGTGTCTTCAATAATTGAAGTTCCATTAGCTGCCAGAGCTGCTAAAACTAAAGCTGCTCCTCCTCTTAAATCCTTGGATGTGACTTTTGCACCTGTAAGTTCTTTTACTCCTTTAACAATAGCCACCTTCCCTGCTATCTTTATATTTGCACCCATTCTAACAAGTTCTTCAACATGCTTAAATCTGTTCTCAAAAACAGTCTCGGTAATAATACTTGTTCCATTTGCTAAACTAAGCAAGGCAATAATTTGTGCTTGCATATCTGTAGGGAAACCTGGATAAGGTAATGTTTGAACTGTCTCGATAGCATTAGGCCTTTTGGGTCCTATAATTTTTAAGGTAGTACAGTTATTGTAGATCATACATCCTGTTTCTTTAAGCTTTGCTATTACAGATTGAATATGGTCTACTTCTATGTTTTTTAGTATTACTTCTCCACCTGTTATTGCAGAAGCGACCATATAAGTACCTGCAACAATTCTATCTGGAATAATAGTATGCTCCACACTAGTAAAACTATCTACTCCATCTATTCTAATTACACTTGTACCTGCACCATGTATTTTGGCTCCCATTCCATTAAGGAAATTTTGAAGATCAATTATTTCAGGCTCACGTGCAGCATTCCTAATTATTGTAGTACCTTCAGCTTTTACAGCTGCCAACATAATATTTTCTGTAGCACCCACACTTGGATAATCTAATTGTATGTCACAACCTCTTAATTTTTCTGCTTTACAAAATAGAAAACCGTGTGACTCCTCAATATTAGCACCAAGTTGCCTAAGTGCCTTAAGATGCAAATCAATAGGTCTAGGGCCAATTTCACATCCACCTGGATAACTTATTTCAACTTCTCCACATCGTGTTAACATGGCTCCCATTAAAATAATTGAAGAACGCATTTCTCTTACAAGTTCTTCAGGTATTTTAATTTTAGAAATATTTTTTGAGTCTACAAAAATAACATTATCGACTCTATTGAACTTACATCCTATAGACAATAGAATTTGTTCCATAATCTCTACATCTCTTAGATTTGGAGTATTAAAAATTGTACTTGTATTATTATTTATTACAGTAGCTGCCAAAATAGGTAGCACTGAATTCTTAGCACCAATTACAGGAATCTCTCCAACTAGCCTTCTGCCACCTTCTATGATATACTTACTCATTCTTACACCTCCAGAATATGCTCCAAACTATATGTAAAAAAACAGTATATAATTATTTTATGCATATCCGTAAAAGGTGTTACAACTAACTAATATTCTAAATTAGTAGTTCTCTTACTATATTAAGTATTCTATCATCTGCATTAATGATACCCATTTTTTTGCTTCTTAGTGCCATATCTTCTAATTTTCTTTTGTCTGATAATAAATTCATTAATTCTTTATTAAGTAGGTCCCCATTTAAGTCCTTTTCTAGTATTACAATACTTGCTCCATTTTTTTCTAATGCTCTTGCATTATATTCTTGATGATTCTCTGTTGTGTATGCTTTAGGTACCAATATACTAGGTATACCTACTGCAGTTATTTCTGCAATAGCAATTGCTCCACCGCTAGTTATAATTAAATCAGCTATAGATAAAGCCTCTGGTACTTCATAAAAATATGGGTACACTCTAATATTATCTTTCAACTCATTTATGCCTTTTTGCTTTAATTCCTTCATAAAATTATCGTATAGTCTTTTTCCTGTTACATGGATTATTTGTATATGATTATTATCATAATTTTTAACAATTACATCAAGCATAGCATCATTTAGTTTCTTCTGGCCACCACTACCTCCAAAAGAAAAAACAAAGGGTTTATTTTGTTCAATATTTAATTCCCTATAAGCAATTTTTTTATCAAAGTCAACAATATCTTGGCGTATAGGATTACCTGTTATTACTAATTTACTTGCATCTTTAAAGTATTTATTTGACTCCTCAAAGCTACCTGCTATTTTATCTACAAATCTAGAAAGTATTCTATTGGTCACTCCAGGAAACGCATTTTGTTCATGAATCATTGTTGGTATTTTCTTTAATGCTGCCAGTAAAACAAGTGGACCGCAAACATATCCGCCTGTCCCTATAACTATATCAGGCTTAAAATCGTTAATTACATTTTTAGCATCATTTAAACCTAGGAATAGTTCCTTGATAGATTTAAAAGTATCTTTTGAAAGTTTTCTACTAAATCCTTGTACTCTAATAGTCTTAAATCTAAAACCTTCTTTTGGAACTAATTCTGCTTCAAGGCCCTTTTCTGTTCCTACATATAATATATCTGCATTTTTACATTCCATTTTTATCTTTCTGGCAATAGCTAGGGCAGGATAAATATGTCCTCCTGTTCCTCCACCAGTAATTAATACTTTCATGTTCTCAGCTCCTATCTAACTCCGTGTGTCTTGATATGTTTAGTAAAATACCAGCAGCTCCCATGTACATCATTAGTGATGTTCCTCCAAAACTGATAAATGGTAAGGTAATTCCTGTTGTAGGCATGGAAGATGTTACAACTGCTATGTGTATCAAAGACTGAACAGTAATAAGCGCTACTAGCCCTGATGCAAGATAGCATCCAAATAAATCCTTTGTACTTAAAGCGATTCTTATGCCTCTCCAAATAATTAGGAGGAATAATAGCATTACAGTAACACAGCCTAAAAAACCAAGTTCTTCGCCAATAATTGCAAAAATAAAATCATTTTGAGGTTCTGGAATGTAAAAGAATTTCTGTCTACTTTTCCCAAGCCCTAGCCCAAATAACCCACCTGAGCCTAAAGCAAAAAGTGACTGAATTGCCTGCCAACCCACATTATCTCTTACTTCTGGTGCAAAAGGGTTTATAAAAGCGGTAATTCTTCTCATCCTGAATTCTTCTCCCCTTATGGCTATGACCCCTCCCAGGGCTCCAACTATGGCTAATAAAGAGAGATGAAAAACATTAGCTCCTGCTATAAATAAAATAGCAAAAAGAGTTAATCCAACAGTTGCACTAGTACCTAAATCTTTTTGAAGAAGTACCATGCCACAGGATATTCCAATTATAAATAAAGACGGAATAAAGCCTTTAGTAAACTTTTTAACATCATCCTTTCTCTTGGCAAGAAAGGATGATAAATAAATTATTGATCCCAATTTAATGGCATCTGAAGGCATGAAGGTGATAAACCCTAAATCAACCCACCTTCGTGCTCCCTTAGCTTCCATCCCTAGTGGGGTGAATATTAATAATCCTGAGATTATTGATGCAATAAATATTAATTTAGCTAATTTATCAAGCTTCCAATAATCAAAATTCATAAAAAACAACATGGCAATTAATCCTAAGCCAGCTGCAAATAATTGCTTCTTTAAGAAGTAATAGCCGTCATTCATTCTATATAGACCGTCAGGCCAACTAGAGCTAAAAACCATTATAATACCAACAAACACAAGTAAAATTACAGCAATCATCAAGGTAAAGTCACTGGCTCTTTTTTTAGCCATACTTAATCCTCCCTTAAATTCTTTACAGCCTGCTTGAATATTCTTCCCCTTTCTTCATAACTCTTAAACATATCCCAGCTAGCACAAGCAGGAGAAAGAAGTACATTGTCACCAGGCACTGCCAATTCAAAACTTTTATTTACTGCTTCTTCAATACTATCTACTATATATATATTACTAAAACATTTACTTATTGCAGTTTCTTTTATTTTTTCTTTAGTTTCCCCTAGTAAAACTAATGCCTTTACCTTATTATCAAATCTATCTACAAACTCTTCAAAGCTGCCTCCTTTATCCATGCCGCCTGCAATTAATATTATTGGCTCTTTTATAGCTTCGATAGCTTTAATAGATGCATCTGGATTTGTTCCCTTTGAGTCATTATAAAAGCTTATGTCAGATATGCTGTCAACATATTCTATTCTATGCTCTACTCCTTCAAATTCTTTAAGTGTAGTAGCTATTATGTCATTATTAATTTCTAGTGCCCATCCAATTGAAACTACAGCTAAAGCATTTTCAAGATTATGTTTACCAGGTATCTTTATGTCCCTGCAGTCCATTATCTTAACAGCTCTGACCCCATCATTAACAACAATTTGAAAATCGTCAACATAAACTCCCCTGTCTAATTTGTTGCTGGCACTAAAATATATTAAATTTGAACTAAGATCTTTTCCAACTTCTCTAAGTAATAAGTCATCGTAATTCAAAATAGTATAATCGTCGTTTTGTTGATTTATAAATACTTTTTTCTTTGCTTCAACATAATTGTCAAAGGTCTTATGCCAGTTTAGATGATCAGGAGTAATATTGGTTATTACACTTACTTTAGGCTTAAAATATTTAGTACTTTCTAATTGAAAACTACTTGCTTCTATGACAAAAATATCATCTTCATCTGAGTTTACAGTTTCCCATAATACGCCAACGCCAATATTCCCTGTAACATGAGACTTTAACCCTGCATTTTTAATTAATTCTCCAGTCAAAGCTGTTGTAGTAGTCTTCCCATTAGTGCCTGTAATAGCAACAAACTTATTATTAGATAATCTATAGGCCAGTTCTATATCCGTAATTACTTCAATTTCTTTATTTAAAGCATCTATTATTAAGGGTATATCAACAGGAATACCTGGGCTTTTCACTATAAGATCAATATCATTCAAATTTACATCATTACTTCCTAATACATAATTTATATCTATTCCTTTTAGTTCTGCTAATTGTTCTTCAAGTTCCTCTTTAGTTTTCATATCAGTTACTGTTACTTTTGAACCTAATTTATCTAGAGCTTTAGCAGTAGATACTCCGCTAACTGCCAAGCCTAATATTAGTACATTTTTATCTTTTAATTCCATTTTATTCACCTACTCCTGTTAGATTAACTTAAACTATAAATACCTATTAAACACAAAATTACTGTAATTGTCCAAAATACTACTACTACTTTTGTCTCTTTCCATCCCTTCTGCTCAAAATGATGGTGAATTGGTGTCATCAAGAAAACTCTTTTTCCTGTGAGTTTAAATGAAGTTACCTGAATCATTACAGATACTATCTCAGCAAAGTAAATACCTCCAACAATAGGAATAATCAAAGGTAGATTAAGTAGTACGGCAATGGCTGAAACAGCTCCTCCTAAGGCCATAGAGCCCGTATCTCCCATGAAGACTTTTGCTGGATAAGAATTATGCCTTAAAAATCCAAGGCAGGCTCCAGCTAAAGCAGCTGAGAAAATAGCTATACTGTTCATGCCTATGTTTAAAGAAACTAAACTAAAAAAGGATAATACAATAAGAGTAACTCCTGAAGCTAAGCCATCAAGTCCATCTGTAAAGTTAACGGCATTTACGGTTCCAAGGACCACTACCACAATAAATGGGACATATAATATACCCAAATCCAAATAAACATTATCAAAAAACGGTACAATCAATTTAGTTCCCAAAACTGAATTGTGAGATTGATATATGGCTAGAATCACAGCTAGAATAATTTGCCCTATA
>CAYYDM010000062.1:0-13103 GCA_964470635.1 uncultured Clostridia bacterium
TTGAGATATTATGTGATCAAAGGAATAATTGGCTTCATGCATCATTCTAATCTCACCTTTGTATTTATCTACACTTTTTTCATAGGTTTCTATTCTATGAACTAATGATTTAAGTTCTCTAACATCTTTAAAGGTAACACTACCAATAGCTCCTAATATCTTTCCATCTTTCATAATTGGAATACGATTTGCTATCATATCTTTGCCTTGGATTTTTTGAATATCGTTAACTTCTTTTTTTCCTGTTTTAATAACTACATGGAGTCTTGTATTGTCCATCACTTCTTCTATATGCTTTCCTATTACATCTTTTTCTTTAATACCTAGTAACTTTTCATAGTTAAATTTAACTATTCTGCCCTCTGCATCTATGAGTACCATACCTTGATATTCATGGTCTAATATATCCTTCATAACATCTAGACTATGCTCAAGTTTTGTTAATTCATTCTGTGAATCTGAATCATATATAACATTCTTTAATACGATTATATTTAAAATATGCTTATTGTCTTTAAAGAATGGTGAGATTCTAATAGTGATATCCTTACCATTAAACACTGCGTCTCTCTCTATTGTAAAGTTTGGCTTCAGTAATGCTTCATTTACTCCTTTATCTGCTATAACATCGGCAAATTTCTTGCTTTCTATTTCTACTTTTTTTACCCCTAGTATTTTTTCACAGCTATTATTTGAGTAAATAATGGTACCATTTGTATCGGTTATTATTATGCCACTGAATACAGAATCAACTACACTATCCATCAATCTCTCTAAATCTTCCCCAATATTTCCGAAAATATCTGTGAATTTCATCCTATCACCCTTTACCTCTTCTATTTGGTATTATTCATATTCTATATTGTTTTTTGAAATCCTGCTAGGAGGAAATACGCTCAAAAAAAGAACGGTTATAAACCGCTCTTAACTATTATGTCAACTATTCTCTCTGCTGCATGCCCATCTCCGTATGGATTCACAGCATTGGCCATTTTGCTATATTCTTCTTTGTTATTTAAAAGTAAGTCTACCTGATTAAATACTTCTTCGTATTCTACTCCTACTAGTCTTGCTGTTCCTGCTTTTATTCCTTCTGGTCGTTCTGTTTCTCTTCTGGCTACTAGCACAGGCTTTCCTAATGTAGGCGCTTCTTCTTGTAAGCCTCCTGAGTCTGTAAGTATAAGATAACATCTTGCCTGCAAGTTAACCATTGTTTCATAATCTACAGGTTCCATAAGATGTATTCTTTCATTATCTCCTAATATTCTATGGGCAATTTCCCTTACTTTAGGATTTAGATGCATAGGGAAAATTAACTCTGTGTCTTGGTTTTTATTTATTATATGAGATATGGCAGTAAATATATCTTCCATAGGTTTACCTATATTTTCTCTTCTGTGGCATTCCATAAGTATGATCTTTTTATTTATGTAGTCCAATTTATTTAAAAAATCATCTTTGAATACATAAGAGTCAGATACTGTTTCTAATAGAGCATCTATAGCAGTATTACCTGTCACATAAATTTTATTAGGATCATAACCTTCATTTAAAAGGTTTTGTTTACTTTCTTCTGTAGGACAAAAATGATATTCTGTAATTGCTCCTGTAAGTTTCCTGTTAGCTTCTTCAGGATAAGGTGAATACATGTCATGGCTTCTAAGTCCTGCCTCCACATGTCCAACTTTCACTCCGTTATAAAAAGCTGCTAAAGCACCAGCAAATACTGTAGTAGTATCTCCTTGAACTAGTATTAAGTCAGGTTTAAATTCTTTTATTACAGACTCGATTCCATTTAAAGCTCTAGTCGTAATTTGGCTAAGACTTTGACCTGCTTCAAATATATTTAAGTCATAATCAGGAACCACTTTAAATATATCTAGAACTTGATCAAGCATTTGTCTATGCTGAGCAGTTACACAAAGCTTATGCTCAATAAAAGGATTTTCGTTTAACTTTTTAACGACTACACACATTTTTGTAGCTTCAGGTCTTGTCCCAAAAACAGTCAAAACTCTTATCTTCTTCATTGTCGCATGCTCCTATCCTCTTTTTTCTTTGTTCTTTTTCCTCACATCTATAGCGCCAATGACGCCAAATCTTGCAGCACCTAAAAATACTAGTGTTAGAACGATACCTGCTACTATAACTCCGTATTCAGGTTTTATCCCTGCCATAAGCACTGCTGCTGAGCCAAATACAGCACTTACCATATAAAGTATCAAGACTGCTTGTTTCTGACTAAGCCCTTTATCAAGAAGTCTATGATGAACATGTCCTTTATCAGCTTCACTGATAGGTCTTCTGTTAATAAGTCTTCTAAATATTGCAAATGTAGTATCAAATATAGGAAGTCCTAGAGCTAATATAGGCACTACAATAGTAATAGTTGCTACACTTTTCATAACACCTTCCAAAGCTACTACTGAAAGCATATATCCTAAAAACAAAGCTCCTGTGTCTCCCATAAATATCTTTGCTGGATTGAAGTTATGTGGAAGAAATCCAAATGCAGAGCCAGCAATTATTGCGCATATTATCATTACCATGCTTGTGTCAAAATAGTCAATGCTTGCAGCTACAAAGAATAATGATACTGCTGCTATGGCTCCTACTCCTGCTGAAAGCCCATCAAGACCATCAATAAGATTTAGAGTGTTAGTTATGCCAACTACCCAGAAAATAGTTACTGGTATAGAGAATATTCCTAAGTTAATAATACTATTTTTTACAAAAGGATTCCCGAAAAACTCTATTTTTACATCTCCTATAATAAGAATTACTGCTGACAATACTTGAAAAAATAGCTTCCATCTTGCAGACATAGGATTTACGTCGTCTATTATTCCTGATATAACTATTACTGTTCCACCTATCATAATTGAAATTATAGTTTTATCAAGTGGAAGAAATATTATCATAGATATTAATGTAGCTAAATAAATGGCAAGGCCACCTAATCTAGGAATAGGTACTTTGTGTACTCTCCTATCATCCTTAGGCACATCAATAGCTCCTATTTTTTTTGCTAAATATTTAGCTAATGGTGTAAATAAGTAAGATAATATTATAGGTATAAGAAAGACTATATAATAATTAGTCATGTTAACACTCCCTCTTTAGTTTGAAAATACCTTTAGAGTTGCATATGCTCTAATTCTGATTGTACTCTATAGAGCTTGTTTAGTCAATCTCAGGAAAGTTAATTGAAATATATGGAAGCAAATAAAACCTTGTATTTTCAACCTGTCTAGATATTTGTTACAAGTTGATTACAATTCGAAATCAAATTTTGTAAGTTCAACGCCAGCTTCTTGTAGCATGTTAGTAGATAATTCATCAGGATAATCTCCACTAAAAACTACTCTTTTAATACCTGCATTTATTATCATCTTTGCACACAATACACATGGTTGATCTGTTACATATATTGTTCCACCTTTTATACTAACACCTGAATTTGCAGCCTGTACTATGGCATTTTGCTCGGCGTGAAGTCCTCTGCACAATTCATGTCTTTGTCCTGAAGGCACTCCAAGTTTTTCTCTTAGGCAACCTGTTTCTGCACAATGCTTTAAACCAGTAGGTGCTCCATTGTAGCCTGTTGATAGAATTCTTTTATCTAATACAATAAGTGCTCCAACCTGTCTTCTAGTACAGGTAGATCTTTTTTTCACTACATTAACTATTTCTATAAAGTATTCATCCCATGATGGTCTCATATATATTTTGCCCCCTTTATGGTTTTTAAGTGTCTCATAAAACCGTTAACTTTTATGAGGTTTACCAAGTTAATGCTAAATTAGATACTTTTTTTATTTTGACGTAAAAAAACAAAGATGGGTTCCCCCCATCTTTATTTTGTACCGAACAATCTGTCTCCTGCATCTCCTAATCCCGGAAGAATGTACGCATGGTCATTAAGTTTTTCATCTACTTCAGCAACATATATGTCTACATCTGGATGCTCTTGGTGAATAGTCCTTATGCCTTCTGGAGCAGCTATTAAACACATAAGCTTAATATTTGTCACTCCTCTGTCTTTAAGGAATGTAATGGCAGCCTTTGCAGAACCACCAGTTGCAAGCATTGGGTCTAATAGTATAAGTTCTCTTTCTACTGCATCATAAGGAAGTTTGCAGTAATATTCCACAGGCTGAAGCGTTTCAGGATCTCTATAAAGTCCTATGTGTCCTACCTTTGCAGCTGGAAGTAAATTCAATAATCCTTCTACCATTCCAAGTCCTGCTCTTAAAATAGGTACTATTCCAAGTTTCTTCCCAGCTATTACCTGCGATGTTGTTTTCGTAAGAGGAGTCTCAATTTCTATATCCTCAAGGGGTAAATCTCTAGTAACCTCGTATGCCATAAGCATAGCAACTTCTTTTACTAATTCCCTAAACTCTTTCGGTCCAGTATTTTTGTCCCTTATAAATGTTAGTTTGTGTTTTATTAATGGATGGTCCATTACTACTACTCTGTTCACATACATCTCTCCTCTCATTTAGAAAATTTCCATCAACCATTATATCACATACTTGTTTTCTATGTCTTTAATTTTATTTACTCTTCTTTCATGTTTTCCACCTTGAAATTCTGCCTTAAGCCAAGTATCTATGATTTCAAGGGCTAAATCTTTTCCAGTAACTCTAGCTCCTATGGCAAGTATATTGGCATTGTTATGCTCTATTGACATCCTTGCAGAATAGCAATCACTACATAATGCACATCTTATTCCAGGTACTTTATTGGCAGATATTGATATTCCGATTCCTGTACCGCAGCAAATAATTCCTTTTTCACATTCACCATTTTTTACTGCCTCAGCAACTTTTTCACCAAACTCAGGATAATCTACAGACTCTGTAGAATTTGTGCCAAAGTCTATGTATTCTATACCTTTTTCATCAAGATATTCTTTTATATATCCTTTAAGCTCATATCCAGCATGGTCACAACCTAATCCAATTTTCATTATAATTCCTCCCCATTTTTTTCAGTTAATTTTTCTATTACATTAATAAGTGCATTTTTTATTTCTATTAAGCTTTTTTCATATTCTTCAACAGGAAATCCATAAGGATCCATAATGTCTCTGTGTTTTGATTTATTCTCATGGGCATATTCATTTAAAGTAAATGTTTTACCTACAGCTTCACTATCCATTGATATTATAGCTCTTTTATGATTATTAGTCATTGTAAGTATTAAATCAGCTTTTTCTATCATCTGTTTTGTAAGCTGTCTTGATTTATGGTTATTTATGTCAATGGATTGTCTTTTCATAGCTTCTATAGCTTGAGGTGATGCAGGCTGTCCAGATGCTGCAAATACTCCAGCTGATTCTATATTAAGTTCATCCTGTAGGCCTCTATTTTTAACCATATCTCTAAAAAGACCTTCGGCCATACTACTTCTACAAGTGTTTCCAGTGCATACAAAAAGAACGGTCTTCATCAAACCACCTCCCCACCTGCTGCCTTTTTCATTCTATTCATAATGGCTTTTCCAATGCCTTTTTCTTCTACTGCTTCAGCAATTATTATATCTACCTTCATCTCATCGAATTCTCTTAAAACATTAAAAAGGTTAGCTGCTATAGTCTCAGGAAAATCCCTATCTCCAGATATAAGTATATTATTGCTTTTATATTTATCTTTAGTTTGTTTAGTAGCCATTATTCCAACATTCTTTCCCTGATTTTCATATTCTTTGAAAAGTTGATTTATTTTTTGAATAATTTCTTCTATATTTCCCTTAACTATAATCATTTTAGCCTCAGGAGAATAATGCTTGTATTTTTGTCCCGGTGATTTTGGAACAATATTTTTATCCATGACTTCAATAGCCTTATCATATTCCACTTTTGGTAAAACAGTCAGTAAATCTTCTGCTGTAACTCCACCTGGTCTTAGTATGGTAGGTATTTCTCCAGAAATGTCTAGAACTGTAGATTCTAAGCCTACTCCTGTACTTCCACCATCGATTATCATGTCAATCTTCCCAGATAAATCATGTATTACGTGAGATGAATTCGTAGGACTTGGTTTCCCTGAAGTATTTGCACTTGGAGCTGCTATTGGAAGATTTGATTGATTTATTAGTTCTAATGCTATTTTATGATTTGGCATTCTTATGGCTACTGTTGATAATCCACCTGTTATACTATCTGGAATTTTACTTGTTCTATTAAAAATAAGGGTTAAAGGACCTGGCCAAAATTTTTCCATAAGTATGTGTGCTCTCTCTGGAATGTTTTCTACAAGGTCATGAAGCTGAGCTATATTGCTTATGTGAACTATTAAAGGATTGTCTTGCGGTCTACCCTTGGCTAAAAATATTTTTTCTATGGCTTTTTCGTCTAATGCATTGGCACCTAGACCATATACTGTTTCCGTAGGAAATGCAACAGTCCCGCCATTTTTAATTATTTCTGCTGCTTCTTCAATCTTATCTTTTTCTGGACAAGATGGATCTATTTTTAGTATTTTAGTGCTTTTTTCTTCCATTATTTTCCCCTTCTTTATCTTTTGCTCATATAATTCTATTATCTGCTTTCTTAAAATATATATTATATTAGCTTAACAAATAATTCAATACATAATGTAGTTGGGGAGTGTTGTTATTGACTCAAATTTTATTAATTACTATTATAGGTACATTGGTAGGAGTTGTTGGAACAGGCTTAGGTGGATTAGTATCATTATTTATTGTGAAACCAAGTTCAAGATTTATAGGAGTTCTTATGGGAATTACAAGTGGTGTAATGTTGAGTATAGTTACATTTGACCTGCTTCCAGAATCCTATAAAATAAGTGGTTTAGGAATAGAAATATTTGGCATTTTACTTGGTGTTATTACTGTAGCATTTATTGAAGGTTTTTTTCCTATTAATAAAAATACTAACCATTCTTCTAATTCAAAGGGACATTTTTTTAGAACAGGAGCTCTTATAGGTGTAGCTATAGCTATTCACAATTTACCAGAAGGATTAGCTATAGGCTCTGGTTATATGTTGACTTCAAGCTTTGGCATGACAATGGCTATAGTAATTGCACTACACAACTTCCCAGAGGGATTGGCCATGGCTGCTCCATTAAGATTAAGTGGCTCATCTGCCTTTAAGGTAGTTCTTTTCACTATCCTTGTGGGATTGCCTACTGGTTTAGGAGCATTTTTGGGTGCTTTATTAGGAGGTGTATCTGATTATTTCATAGGATTGTGTTTGGCCTTTGCTGGGGGTACTATGCTTTATATAACTTGTGGTGAAATGATTCCAGATGCTAAATCTTTGCATAATGGAAGGGCATCTACTATGGGGATAGTTATTGGGTTTATTATTGGGATTGTTTTGTCTGTAGGGTTGTAGGTAAGAAATACAATAGAAATATACGCTCACGGTTTCGGATATGAATAATTCTATTGTATTTCTAGTGTGGATTTATGTATATATTGAAATAGTCGGGTATCCCCGACTATTTTACTCTACTTGTTGTAGTTTTTCTGCTTGAGCACTTGTAATTAATGCATCTAGCATTTCATTTATATCTCCATCTAAAAATGCATCTAGCTTATAAACAGTCACATTTATTCTATGATCTGTTATTCTTCCTTGTGGGAAGTTATATGTTCTTATTTTCGCACTTCTATCTCCTGTACCAACTTGACTTCTTCTAGCCTCTGCAATTTCTGCATTTTGTTCTTCCATCATTTGGTCATAAAGTCTAGCCTTTAGTATCTTAAATGCTTTTTCTTTATTCTTTAACTGAGACTTTTCATCTTGGCATGCTACAACCATTCCTGTTGGTATATGAGTAAGTCTAACAGCTGAGTCTGTAGTATTAACACTTTGTCCTCCATTACCTGAAGAACGGTACACGTCTACACGAACATCGGCTGGATTGATTGCAATGTCAATATCATCTACTTCTGGTAGCACTGCTACAGTTGCAGTTGAAGTATGAATCCTTCCACTTGACTCAGTAGCTGGAACTCTCTGAACTCTATGAACTCCACTTTCGTATTTAAGCTTGCTATAGGCTCCCTTACCTTTTATCATAAATATAACTTCTTTGAAGCCACCTATACCTTGGTCATTAGAGTTCATCATCTCTACTTTCCAACGTTGTCTTTCAGCAAATCTAGTATACATCCTAAATAGGTCGCCTGCAAATATTCCCGCTTCGTCTCCTCCTGCTCCTGCACGGATTTCAACAATAACGTTTTTATCGTCATTTGGGTCCTTTGGAACAAGAAGTGCTTTCAGTTCTTCTGTTAGTTCATCACACTTTTGAGTAAGTTCTTCAACTTCAAGCTTTACAAGCTCTTTAAAATCATCATCCAATTTTTCTTTAAGCATTTCTTTGGATTCTTCTAGTTGAGTAGCAGTATCATTGTACTCTCTATATTTTAATACTATAGGCTCAATTTCAGCATGTTCTTTTACGTACTTTTGCCATTCTGGAATGTCATTTATTATCTCTGGATCACTTATCTTTTTACTTAACTCTTCATATCTTTCTTCTGTAAATTTTAATTTATCTAACACGATTCTCACCTCTTCGCTACGGAATTGTCCAGTATTATATTATATCATATTATACTATTATACGCTATATTTTTTTCGCTAACTGAATCCAGTAAAGAATCCTACTACCACCCTGTCATAGCCTGCTAGGTCCTTTATTATTTCTATATCTTCAAACCCACCAGCCATCAGTTCTTTAACTTCGTTTCCTTGATTATATCCTATTTCAAAAGCAAGAACTCCACCATGAGCGAGATATTTACCACTTTCAGCTATTATTTTTCTATAAAAGTCTAATCCATCCTCTCCTCCATCTAAGGCAAGCTTTGGCTCGTACTCCGCTACTTCTTTTTGCAAATCTAGTATATCTTTTGTTGGGATATATGGAGGATTTGAAACTATTATATCTATAGAGTTGTGTAGCTTTAACTCCTCCAGTGGACTAAACAAATCTCCTTTTAAGAAAGTTACCTTTGATTCTAATCCCAGTCTCTTCGAATTTTCTGTAGCCACTTCAAAAGCTGTATCACTTATGTCTATGGAATACACATGGGAATTTTCTAAATAATGTGCTAGGCTTAAGGTAATAGCCCCACTTCCTGTGCCTATATCTACGATTTTTATAATTTCTTTATCTCCAAAATATTTACTTTTTACAAGCTCTATTATATGCTCAACTAAAATTTCAGTATCTGGTCTTGGAATCAAAACTCCTTCTCTTACATAAAAGTCTAATCCCATAAACTCTTGTTTTTCTAATATATATTGAATAGGATATCCACTTTTTCTTTTATCAATAAATTTAAAAAACTTATCCAC
Source organism: uncultured Clostridia bacterium (assembly GCA_964470635.1). Taxonomy (GTDB): domain Bacteria; phylum Bacillota; class Clostridia; order Tissierellales; family Proteiniboraceae; genus Proteiniborus. Next base: position 9,347 of record CAYYDM010000062.1, read on the forward strand.
AGATTGACTATCAACTACCTGGTCCTTATGTGTATAAGTATAGATTTTGTCAACATTAAGCACATGACAAAGTAATAATTGAGAGTCAAGAAGGGGATTATTATATTCCCCTTCTCCTAAAATCTCAACACCTTTTTTTAATAACTCAGCAATTGTATGGGCAACTACCAACGGTCTGCCTCCTTATCATCTACCAAAACTCCTTTTAATGCCTCTATAGCTACTTCTATCTGGGAAGCATCTGGCTCTCTTGTTGTGGCTATCTTTTGGATAAAAAGTCCTGGATAAGATAGTAAATATGCTAATCTGCTATTGCTTCTTCCGATAATTCTATTTACCTCGTATGATATTCCAGCTATAACTGGAAGCATTACAATTCTTATTAAAAATCTCTTTAAAGGATTTGGCCATCCAAAGAAAGAGAACACTAATATACTTATTATCATTACCATGAAAAGAAAACTAGTGCCACATCTTGGGTGAAGAACAGGATATTTCTTCACATTTTCAACGGTAAGCTCTTCTTCATGCTCGTAGCAATGGATAGTCTTGTGTTCTGCACCATGATACTCGAATACTCTTTGTATGTCCTTAATTTTTGAAATAGCAACTACATATATTAAAAACATAGTTATTCTTATAATTCCTTCTATTAGGTTTAAAATAATAGGTGCTTCAATACTTTTCTTTACCAGATTTGTGATAAATGTTGGTCCCAGCATAAATACTACTACTGAAATCAATAGAGAAATGAATACTGATATATACATTGCTACATTTTCTGCCTTATCTTTAAATACCTTTTCAAAAAACTTATCTATTTTCCCTGGCTCAGTGGCCTCTTCTTCTTCGTAAAATTGTGCTGAGTACATTAAAGATTGTACTCCTATAACCATAGCTTCTACAAGGCCTACTACTCCCCTGATAAAAGGCCATTTTAAGAATTTGTATTTTGTTGATACTGTATTCAATTCTTCCTTCTTAAGTTCTATTTGATTATCGGGCTTTCTCACAGCCATAGCAATATTTTTAGGCCCTTTCATCATTACTCCTTCGATCAACGCCTGCCCACCTATGGTGGTACAGTGCTTTGGTTTTCTTTGTATATCCTTTATTTTTGACAAAAAAACCACTCCTAAACTTTTATCTTTAAATGTTATTATAGCACACAATGATAATGTTGAATACAAAAGAAAAAGTCAGGGGTTGTCCCCTGACCCATTAATATCATTTAATGTTTACTGAATTAATGACTTTATTTTTACTATATCTGACCAATTATTCGCCGTTATTAGTTCAACACCTGCAAGTCCTTTTTTGATACTTTCTATGTCGCCCTTCATGTGAGCTATATCATTAGCCATTTTGTCATGTTCAGCCTTATTTACCTGTGCTAAGTGCTCTAGCGCTCTAAGAATCTGAGTATGTTCATCTAATTTTATGCTATGTTCATTAAGTATTTTTGAATGTTCGTTAAGTATTGCTGAGTGTTCCTCTAACTTTGCCTTAATAGGTTCTAGTTTCTCATCTAGTTTCTTATCTAACTTTTCATCTAACAGGTCACCTAGTAGTTTTATTGTTTCTTTATCCATAAATTCACCACCCTTAATATATAGATTTTTAGATAATATTCGGTCCATTATTTTTAGTTAAATATTATTATACATTATTAAGGGTAATTTTGTAAGTATTAGTTTTGAAGAAATATTTATAATAATCATTTAGAAATATCCGTGGACTATTTAACTTCTTAACGTAGCTTTCATTCTATTTTCACTTATTATAATATTTATAGCGTCTGTTATGGATTTAGTTACTATATCTGAATGTGCTAAAAGCTTGCCGCTACAGCCTTCATTCTCCATAATGGCTATTGATATTCTACATATTTTAAACATTTCGATATCATTAAATCCGTTTCCTACACATATGGTCTTTTCAGCACCTAGCTTTTCTACTATTTCTTTTTTTGAAAGACTAGCCATTTCTTTTGGAAAAGTAGCTATTTTTACTCCTAGCTCTATGCATTCTTTTTCTACTGTTCCATACGTATCCGCTGTAAGTATGTATATGTTGGCATATTCTTTAAGTTTAATTATAAGCTCTTTGGCTTCGTCTATAAGTTTTCCATCTACTGCTATGGTTCCATTATAATCAAATACTATATTTTCTATTTCTATCTTTCCCATGCCTGGTATATTATAAATTAGCATAAAAAATCCTCCCTCGCCTCATTATCCATATATTCCTTCAATATATTCTCTTGTTCTTTTATCTTTTGGATTATTAAATATTGTTTCTGTTTCATCGTATTCTACAAGTTCTCCATCTAATATAAATGCTGTATAATCTGATATTCTTTTAGCCTGTTGCAGATTATGAGTAACTATGATTATTGTATAGTTTTCTGAAAGTTTTAGGAGCATTTCTTCTATATTAGCTGTGTTCTTTATATCTAAAGCTGAGCATGGCTCGTCTAACATCAGCACCTCAGGCTCTACTGTAAGTGCTCTTGCTATACAAAGTCTCTGCTGCTGTCCACCTGATAATTTCAATGCGGACATGTTTAAATCCTTCTTTACTTCTTCAAAAAGTCCAGATACTTTCAGCTTACTTTCTACAATCTCGTCTAGTTTCTTTCTGTTTCTTATTCCGTAGTACACAGGAGCGTAGGTAAGGTTTTTGTATATTGACATTGGAAATGGAGCAGGTTTTTGAAATACTATTCCTATTCTTTTTCTTACATCATCCTTGGAGTAGAATAGAATATTTTTTCCATCAAAATTTATTTCACCATGAGTATTTCCACCGTTTTCTTCTAGCATTCTATTTAAAGCCGCTAAAAGAGTGGACTTCCCACAACCTGATGGTCCTATTATTGCGGTTATTTTATTCTTTTTTATCTTCATGTTTATATTATTTAATATTTTTTTATTCCCATAGTATGCCTCTAGGGATTTCATTTCTATAATATCCATTTATTTAAGCTCCTTCCCTCTAAATGTTAGAGCTAATGATAATATATTTATAATAAAAAGAAGCATTATTAGCACTAAAGCTGTCCCATATGATTTCTCTAAGGATATTCCTTCTCCTGTAAGAATATATAGGTGAAATGGCAATGCCATTACTGGAGAGGATAATGAGCTTGGAATAGGGGCAAATATTACTGCTGCTGTAAGTATTATAGGCGCAGCTGCTCCCATGGCAAAGCCCCCTGCCAATGTTATAGCAGATATTATGTCTGCCTTGCATATAGGTAATATTAACTTGAAAAAAGTATATGATTTTGACACTCCAAGGGAATAAGAGGAATTTATTACAGAAGAGCTGACCTCTCTCAATATTTTCTCAATCCTTACCTCTATAAAAGGAAATATCATAATTCCTAGAGTTATCCCACCCGATAGAAGAGACCTTCCTAGCTTTAGATTTGCCACTAAAAGTGTGTACCCAAAAAGTCCTAAAACTATAGATGGAACTCCAGCCATACATTGTACAATAATATGGACTATGCTTTCAATTCTTTTAGACTCACAATAAAAGGATACATATACTGCTGTGGAAATAGCTAATAGGGTTGCAAAAATACAAGCAATAGCCATTAGAAATAGACTGCCTACAATAGCTGGCAATATTCCACCTTCGGAGCCTAGTGGAATACCTTTAGGCTTTCCAAATATGAATTCAAGACTTATGGACTTTATCCCATTTTTTATTATATATATAAATATAAATGCCACTGAAGAAAGAACAA
>CAYYDM010000063.1:0-12721 GCA_964470635.1 uncultured Clostridia bacterium
AAAAACAATTGCTGTTTTTAATCAAAAGGGAGGCGTAGGGAAGACAACAACAAATGTAAATCTTAGTGCTTGTCTAGCAAGTTTAGGAAAGAAAATTTTAGTCATAGACATAGATCCTCAAGGGAATACAACTAGCGGTTTTGGAGTAGATAAGGCTAATATTAATCTATCTATTTATGATGTTTTGATTAATGAAGTGAATATTAGGGAAGCTATAATGAATACTAACATAGAAAATCTTGACATAGTTCCTTCTAATAATGATTTAGCTGGAGCAGAAATAGAACTTACAGGTAGTGATAATAGAGAACTCACATTAATAAATTCAATAAAGACTATAAAAGAAAATTATGATTTTATCTTTATTGATTGTCCACCCTCATTGGGGCTATTGACTATAAATGCTTTAGTTGCTTCTGAGAGTGTAGTGATACCTATTCAATGTGAATACTATGCACTTGAGGGAGTAAGTCAACTTATGAATACTATTAGATTGGTAAAATCAAGTTTGAATCCTAACTTAGAGATAGAAGGCGTTGTATTGAGCATGTTTGATGGAAGAACTAACCTGTCAATTCAAGTAGTAGATGAAGTGAAAAAATTCTTTAAAGGCAAGGTTTATACTACAATTATTCCTAGAAATGTAAGGCTTGCTGAAGCACCAAGCTACGGACTTCCAATTATTGAATATGATGCAAAATCAAAAGGTGCTGAAGCATATATGGATTTAGCCAATGAATTTTTAGATTATATTGAGGAGTGATATTGTGTCGGTTAAAAAGAGGGGGTTAGGTAAAGGATTATCTGCATTAATTCCAGATGAACCTGTAATTGATATTGAAAATGTAGATTCTAGTGACGAGAAAATTAAATTTATTGACATTACTATTGTTCAGCCAAATAAGGAACAGCCCAGAAGAGATTTTGATAAGGATTCCTTAAATGAATTAGTTGACTCAATTAAAAAGCATGGTATTCTTCAACCTATTATTGTAAGAAAACTTGATGAAGGTTATGAGATAGTTGCCGGAGAAAGAAGATGGAGGGCTGCTAGGGAGGCAGGATTAAATACTGTACCAGCCTTAGTTAAGGAATTAAATCAAGTAGAAGTGTCTCAAATAGCTTTAATCGAAAACATTCAAAGAGAAGATTTAAATTCTATAGAAGAAGCTATGGCGTATAAAAACTTATCTGAAAAATACAAGTTAACTCAAGAAGAGATATCTCAGGCTGTTGGTAAAAGCAGATCATATATAGCAAATATAATGAGACTTTTAAATCTTGATGATGAAATAATAAATTTGATATCTGAGGGCGTCATTACTAGTGGACATGGAAGAACTTTATTATCTATTGTAGATAGAGATATTAGATTACAAGTTAGTCAAACTATTGTTGAGAACAGTTTAAGTGTCAGGGAGACGGAAAAGCTAGTTAAAGATTTGTTAGAGAAAAAAGAGACGAAAGCCATTAACAAAGCAGATAATGTTAAAAAAGAGAAAGATCCAATCATACTAGAGATAGAGGAATCATTAAGAAAATTTTTAGGCACTAAGGTGTCCATTTCCAAAGGAAGTAAGAAAGGTAAGATTGAAATAGAGTATTATAGTGATGATGATCTTGAAAGAATTTTAGAACTTTTTTCTAAATAATGTTTCACGTGAAACATTATTATAAGAAACATGTTGTTAAAAATTTGAATTGAGCTGAATATTAGAATTTTGTTGGAACGGATGGAATGGATTTATTCATTCCATGTTTTTTTAGCATAACAACATTATATATAGGCAGATTTATTTATCTAGCTTCTATTCAAAGTTTTGAAATATTTATTTAGAATTTTGTTATGTAAGCAAGGTGATATTAGGGTTTTAATGTTTCGCTTAATTAATTGTTTCACGTGAAACATTAATTCTTAAATCAAGGAATATACTTAATAGTGTAACTAATGTAGCTCCTATTGCAAATTAACTAAGACTAGGTTGGATATAGTAGGCTGTATAGAAGTTTGTTTCATGTATGATTATAAGTATCTAAGGCAAAATCAAAAATTTTATTAATTAATTAAATTGTTTGTGCTGAAAATGTACAACTATCAGCACAAACAAACGACAATTAATACCATATGTAAAACAATACAACTTTGATATAATTATTTAATAGTAGGAAGCTTTAACTTCATATTAGGAGGTATGAAATTGGAGACTATTATTTATCAAGTAGATGCTTTTACAGACAAGCCTTTTGGGGGAAACCCTGCTGGAGTTGTTCCAGATGCAAGAGGTTTATCTGAACAAGATATGCAAAAAATCGCAAATGAGATGAATCTTTCGGAAACAGCATTTGTAAAAAAAACAGATGAAGATGATTTTGAGGTTAGATTTTTTACTCCTAAATGCGAGATTGATTTGTGTGGACATGCTACTATAGCTACTTTTTATGCTTTAGGAAAAAAGGGATATATTAGGCCACAAGGTAGTGAAAAGGTAGAAATAATGCAAAAAACTAAAGCAGGATTACTCCCTGTAGAACTGTATTTTGAGAATGATGAAATTGTTGAAGTACTAATGCAACAGGCTAGTCCTAGAGATTTTGGTACACTTGATGATTTAGAAAAAATATCAAATATACTTGGAGTAAAAGAGGAATATTTAGGCTTAAAAGGATTCGAATTAAAACCAGAAGTTATAAGCACTGGTTTAAAAGATATTATTGTTCCTGTGAAGAACGAAAAAACATTAGAATCTTTAAATATAGACTTTAACAAAATGGAAGATTTTTGTATAGAAAAAGAAGTAGTAGGGATGCATGTTTTTGCAATGGATGATATAAACGAAGGCATAGTATATTGTAGAAACTTTGCACCTTCAGTAGGAATATACGAAGAAGCTGCTACAGGAACAGCTAATGGAGCCCTTATTTATTATTTGAAGAAGAACAATGTATTAAAGTCAGACTCCATAATATCAAAGCAAGGTAAATATATGAATAGACCAAGTGAAATATTATGTAAAATTTATAAGGATGGAAACCAAGATATTATTAAAGTAGGTGGAAAGGCAGCAATAGTAATTGAGGGAGTAATTAAATTATAAAAAACTTTTATGATATAGTATTTTAGAAGGAAGAAGCATTCTAAATATGGTCCGTTATGTTGAGTTTTCTTAAATAATTCTTCTAGTGAATAGAATAGCTAGAGAATGCGGTTTCAAGATTGACAGTTATTAGAAACTAATGTATAATATCCTTGTATTTTAAGAACAATACCATGACAACAAAAACTTAAAATTAACCTGCTTATCTAAGCTAATTAATAGAAGATAGAAATTAATACAGGCATCATTAATTAAATCACATCACTATATATTATACAAGGTGGGGTTTTAATTTTTTTATAACATAATTATAAAGGGGGTCTGTTCAATGGATTTTAAGTTTGACTGGAAACAAAATGAAGAAAAGATTGTAGAACTTAAAAGAATCATAGAAAAACACAAGGATACCAAAGGTGCAGCAATGCCCGTACTTCATGAAGCACAACATCTATTTGGATACTTGCCAATTGAAGTTCAAACCATAATAGCTGAAGGTCTAAATGTACCTTTATCAGAAATTTATGGTGTAGTAACATTCTATTCACAGTTTACATTAATACCGAAAGGGCAGTATCAGATTGGTGTTTGCTTAGGAACAGCGTGTTATGTAAAAGGTTCACAGGCTATACTCGACAAAATAAAAGAAAAGATTGGTGTTCAGGTGGGAGGAACAACACCAGACAGAAAATTCTCATTGCAAGCAACAAGGTGTATAGGTGCATGTGGATTAGCTCCAGTAATTACAATAAATGAAGATGTATATGGAAGGTTAAAGGCAGATGATGTTGTAGGAATTTTAGAAAAATATATGAAATAGTAAGGGAATAGAATATTGCTAATTGAATTAACTTGTTATTTGTAAATAATTAGTTTTGGGGGTGTATTCATGAAATCATTAGAGGAATTAAGAAAACTTAGAGACAATGCACTTGGAAAAATAGATTTAAGAATGCAAGAGTCAACTACTAGAATTGTAGTAGGTATGGCTACATGTGGAATTTCCGCTGGTGCAAGACCTGTGTTGATGACAATTATTGAAGAGGTTAATAAAAGAAAATTAAACGAGGTTGCTGTTACTCAAACTGGCTGTATAGGAGTTTGTAGACTTGAACCTATAGTTGAAGTCTATAGAAAGGGAGAAGAAAAAGTAACATATGTTAATATGGATCCAGAGAAAGCAAAAAGAGTAATAGCAGAGCATATAGTAAATGGTAGAATAGTAAGTGAATATACTATTGGAGCCCAAGAAAACGTTTAGAAACTTATCTTGAATAAAGAAATTCCTAGTAAAAAACTATATTTAAGCATTATACAAGTATCAAATAAATATAAGGAAAGCATCAACAATAAACACTTTTAGATTATTACACCAAATTAAACAAACCCTAGTAATTTAAAAAGTAAAACAAGATGAAACTTAAGCTTGTTAAATTATTAACGTCCTTTGTTTAGCTAATTATTATTTTATTAAGTTTAAAATATTTTGTGAAACAAACAAAGCAAGGGGGAAAAACAATGGAAATGTTTAGATCACATGTTTTGATTTGTGGAGGTACAGGTTGTACTTCTTCAAGATCAGATCAAATAGAAGTTAAATTCAATGAGATATTAAAGCAAAGAGGGTTAGACAGCGAAATAAAAGTTGTAAGAACGGGATGTTTCGGTCTTTGTGAAGCAGGACCGATCGTAATAGTATATCCAGAAGGCGCATTTTATAGTCATATTAAAGTAGAAGATGTAGATGAAATTGTAGAAGAACATTTGTACAAAGGTAGAATAGTTAAGAGGTTATTGTACAAAGACTCAGTAAAAGAAGATTTAATTAAGTCTATTGACCAAGTAGATTTCTATAAAAAACAGATGAGAATTGCATTAAGTCATTGCGGAATTATCAATCCTGAAGACATTACAGAATATATTGCTTATAATGGTTATGAGGCTTTAGGTAGAGTTCTTACAGAAATGACTCCTCAACAAGTTATAGATACTATAAAAGAATCTGGTTTACGTGGAAGAGGAGGCGGTGGATTCCCTACAGGACTTAAGTGGGAGTTCACAGCAAAGGCTGCTGGAGATAAAAAGTATGTACTATGCAATGCAGATGAGGGAGATCCAGGAGCATTTATGGATAGAAGTATCCTTGAAGGAGATCCTCATGCAGTAATTGAAGCAATGGCAATAGCAGGATACGCTGTTGGATCCGACCAAGGTTTTATTTATATAAGAGCTGAATATCCAATAGCGGTTAAAAGGCTCGAGATTGCAATAAAGCAAGCAAGAGAAAATGGATTATTGGGAAAAAATATATTTGGAACAGACTTTAGTTTTGATATAGAAATAAGGTTAGGAGCAGGAGCTTTCGTTTGTGGTGAAGAGACAGCCCTTATAGCGTCTATTGAAGGGCAAAGAGGAATGCCTAGAAATAAACCACCATTCCCTGCGAACAAAGGACTTTGGCAAAAACCTACTCTTATCAATAACGTTGAGACTTATGCAAACGTTCCTAAAATAATATTAAATGGGGCAGAATGGTTTACACAAATAGGAACTGAAAAGTCGAAGGGAACAAAAGTATTTGCTCTAGGTGGAAAGATAAACAATACAGGATTAGTTGAGATACCTATGGGTACAACCCTACGAGAAGTTATCTATGATGTAGGTGGAGGGATCCCAAATGGTAAGAAATTTAAAGCAGTGCAAACTGGTGGGCCATCTGGTGGATGTCTTACAGCCGACCATTTAGATACTTCTATAGAGTATGAAACTCTTGTTGCATTAGGTTCTATGATGGGGTCAGGTGGAATGATAGTAATGGATGAAGATACCTGTATGGTTGATATAGCACGATTCTTCTTAGACTTCACTGTAGAAGAGTCATGTGGTAAATGTACTCCATGTAGAGAAGGAACTAAAAGAATGCTAGAGATATTAGAGAAAATAACTAGTGGTAAAGGAGAGCCAGAAGATATAGATAGACTTGAAAGTTTAGCAGAAACTATAAAATCATCTTCACTATGCGGCTTAGGTCAAACAGCTCCAAACCCAGTACTATCTACGCTAAAATACTTTAGAGATGAATACGAAGCTCATGTTTATGATAAAAAGTGTCCAGCAGGAGCATGTCAATCTCTATTACAATATTTCATCACAGATAAGTGTATAGGATGTACTAAATGTTCTAGAAACTGTCCTGTTTCATGTATTTCTGGAAAAGTAAAAGAACTTCATGTAATAGATACAGAAAAATGTATTAAATGTGGAGCATGTCAAGGAGCGTGTCCAGTAAATGCAATAATTAAAAAATAGGAATAGGAGGATAGGAAATGAACTTTGTAACGTTGACAATAGATGACCAAAAAGTTACAGTACCTGAAAACCTTACTGTTCTACAAGCTGCTGAAAATCTTGGCATTGAGATTCCAGCTCTTTGCTATGATAAAGACCTAGAAATAGTATCATCATGTAGACTATGTATAGTAGAGATTAAAGGAAGTCCAAAGCTTCAAACATCATGCTCTACCCCTGTGTCAGAAGGAATGGTAGTATATACAGAAAGCGAAAAGGTAGTAAAAATGAGAAAAACTATTCTTCAGCTTTTACTTGATAACCATCCAAATGACTGTTTAACTTGTGAAAAATCTGGTGAGTGCCTATTACAAAGATATGCATATAGATATGATGTTAAATTTAGAGAACATAATGGAGAGATAAGAAAAGAAATTACTGACACATCTAGCCCTTATATTCTAAGAGATGGCAGCAAATGTATCCTATGTAGCAAGTGTGTAAGAACTTGTGCTCAGGTGTCTGATAGACAAGTATTATCATTTGCAGATAGAGGCTTCGATACTAGAATAGTAGCAGATGCAGACTTTAGTTTAGAAGAATCAAAATGCGTTTCATGTAATAGATGTGTGTCTGTTTGTCCTACGGGAGCTTTAATTGATAGGCGAGCAACTTCAAAAGGAAGGGTATGGGACCTTGAAGTAGAAGACGTGAAATGTAATAGCTGTCAATATGGTTGTGACTTTGAAGTTATGAAGAACAATGGAAAGAAAGTTGCAGTTAGGGCTAAGAAGCCAGGAAAAGGCAGACCCTTATGTCTAAAAGGAAGGCTGATAACTGAATTATTGCATGTTGACAACCCTGATCAGCCTTTTATCAAGCGTGATGGCAAGTTCATCGAAGATAATTGGAGTGAAGCATTAGAAATGACGAAAATTATTGAGAGGATTGAGTTAGCTGAAGGGAAAAAAAGGTAAGGGGGAATAAAATGTGGTTAATGTTACCATAAACAAAAAGCAATATGAAGCACCAAATAACAAGACAGTGCTTGAGGTATGCAGAGATATTGGGATAGATATACCTACCTTATGTTATGATGACAGACTAGAACCCCATGCAGCATGCAGATTATGTGTAGTAGAAATTGAAGGCAGAAGAAATCTTATGACCGCTTGTTCTACAAAAGTAGAACAAGGTATGGTCATAGAAACTCATAGCGAAAAAGTAATAAGGGCAAGAAGGGATGTTTTAGATTTGATGATTTCTAATCATCCCCTTGATTGCCTCACATGTAAAAAATCAGGAGATTGCAGCCTTCAAAAATATTGCTATGAATATGATATAACAGAAGGAAGCTTTAAAGGTGCTAAGAAGGATTTTCCAATAGATGACTCAAACCATTTTTACGTAAGTGACCAAAATAAATGCATACTTTGCGGTAAATGTGTAAGAGTATGTTCTGAACTTCAAGGAACAAATGCTATTGGATTAAAGGATAGAGGATTTGAAACAAAAGTAGCTACTCCTTTTGAACAAGAGCTATCAAATTCTGTATGTGTTTCTTGTGGAAACTGTGTATCTGTATGTCCGGTAGGTGCTTTAGAGACAAAGTCAAAAGAAAAATTTAGACTTTGGGAAACAAAAAAGGTAAGAACAACTTGTTCATATTGTGGAGTAGGTTGTCAAATGGACTTGCTAGTAAAAGGCAATAAAGTAGTAGGAGTAGAGCCAGTAAAGGGACCTTCAAATAATGGTCTTTTATGTGTAAAAGGAAAATTTGCATACCCATTTATTAATCACCCTGATAGATTAAAAACTCCTCTTATAAAAAGAAATGGGAAATTCGAGGAGGCTACTTGGGAAGAAGCATATACTCTTATTACAGATAAAGTAAATGGAATAAAGGATCAATACGCTTCGGATGCATTTGCAGGCCTTACATCTGCAAGATGTACTAATGAAGAAAACTATTTATTCCAAAAGCTTTTCAGAGCAGTGATAGGTACCAATAATGTAGACCATTGTGCACGCCTCTGACACTCCTCAACAGTTGCAGGTCTTGCAACTACACTAGGAAGTGGAGCTATGACAAATAGTATTGAAGAGATATTAAATACGGATGCAATGTTTGTAATTGGTTCTAATACTACTGAGAATCACCCTATAATAGGAACTATGATTAAGCGTGCAAAGAAAAAAGGGTCGAAGCTTATTGTTGCAGACCCAAGAAGAATAGAGTTAGCTAATTATGCAGATGTGTTCCTTCAAATTAAACCAGGAACTAATATTGCATTAATAAATGCTATGATGAATGTAATCATTGAAAGAGGATTACAAGATACTGCATATATAGAAGAAAGAACAGAAAACTATGAAGAATTAGTAAGGGCCGTAAAAGACTATACACCAGAAGCAGTTGCTGAAATATGTGGTGTAAAGGCAGAAGATATAGTTAAGGCTGCTCTTATCTATGCAGAGGCAGATAAAGCAGGTATATACTATGCAATGGGTATAACACAACATACTACAGGAACTCATGCTGTTATGTCAATATCAAATCTTGCACTGCTCTGTGGAAACATTGGAAAAGAATCGGCAGGAGTAAATCCGTTAAGAGGACAAAATAATGTTCAAGGCGCTTGTGATATGGGTGGATTGCCAGCAGATTTACCAGGATATCAAAAAGTATTTAAACCAGAAGTGGTAGAAAAATTTGAAAAGGCATGGGATGTCAAACTTTCAACTAAGATTGGCTTAACTATTCCTGAGATTCTAGACGGCGCAGAAAAAGGTGATATTAAGTTCTTATATATAATGGGAGAGAATCCAATGGTATCAGATCCTGATATAAACCATGTAAGAAAAGCTCTTAACAATCTTGATTTTCTAGTTGTGCAGGATATTTTCCTAACTGAAACAGCAGAACTTGCTGATGTTGTATTGCCAGCAGCATCTTTTGCAGAAAAGGACGGAACATTCTCTAATACAGAGAGAAGAGTACAAAGAGTAAGAAAAGCAATAAACCCAGTTGGTGACTCAAAGCCAGATTGGCAAATAATAATGGAGATTATGAATAGTCTTGGTTATACTAAGAAGTATAATCATCCTTCAGAAATAATGGAAGAAATCTCTACTGTGACACCTCAGTATGGAGGCATCAGCTATGATAGGCTAAATGTAGATGGTATTCAATGGCCGTGCTTGGACAAGGATCATCCTGGTACAAAATATCTTCATAAAGCTTCAATCGCAAGAGGTAGAGGATTATTTATGCCAATAGAATATTCACAAAGTGCAGAGGTTACAGACTCAGAATACCCATTTATCTTTACAACTGGAAGAATACTATATCATTATCACACTAGAACTATGACTGGAAAAGTAGAAGGGCTAAATGCAATATCTTCTGAATCCTACGTTGAAATAAACGAAGTAACTGCAATGAAGCTCGGTATATCTGACGGAGAAAAGATAAAATTAGCTTCAAGACGTGGAGAAATAATTACAACAGCAAAAGTAACCGATATAATAGAAGAGAATGTGCTATTTATGCCATTCCATTTTGCTGAAGGTGCAGCTAACTATCTTACAAACACTAAATTAGACTCAATAGCAAAAATACCAGAACTTAAAGTAGCTGCTGTAAAAATTCAAAAGCTAGGGAGCTGATATATATGAAAAAGTATGAGCAAATAATGAGATATGCAATGCAAATGGAACTTGATGGCCATAACTTTTTTAAAGAAAAGGCCGAAAAGTTTAACAATCCAACTACGCAAAAACTTTTTTTAGATTTAGCAGAAGTAGAGATGCAGCATTATCATTTTATTAAAGTGCAGCTTGATGAATATCTTGAAACAGATTCATTTAATATTAAGCCAGAAATGTTAAATAGAGATGAAAGCAGTATATTTGAATCCAGAGAAAAGTCTGAGCACATTGCTGAGACATTAAAAGAATCTGATATACCAGATTTAACTGTATTAAGAATGGCATATTTAATTGAAAGAGATTATGCAGAGTTTTATAGAAAGGCAGCAGAAAGTGCTGACGATGAAATTGCAAAAGCGATTTTTGAAAAGCTAGCACAGTGGGAAGATGGTCACGAAAGATTATTTAAATCAGAATATGACAGAAGAATGAAGGAATATATGAATCTGCCTTGGGGAGGCTAAAAATGTTTAGAGTTGGAATAATTACAGCTAGTGATAAAGGCTCAAAAGGTGAAAGAGAAGATTTAAGTGGCAAGGTTATTTATGATATCCTAGAGGAAAAAGGGTACATTGTTGAAAAGTATATTATTCTTCCAGATAATGAAGAGGACATATCAAAGGAAATGATTCATATGTCTGATGATTTAAGGTTAGATTTAATATTAACTACTGGAGGAACAGGATTTAGTAAAAGAGATGTTACCCCAGAGGCTACTATCAAGGTTTGTGATAGAATGGCTCCAGGAATTTCAGAAGCAATTAGATACTATAGTTTAAACATTACACCGAGGGCTATGCTATCAAGGGCAGTATCAGGAATAAGGAAAGACACTTTAATAATTAACTTACCTGGAAGCCCAAAAGCAGTAAAGGAATCTTTAGATTATATAATTGATAGCGTACACCATGGGCTTGAAATATTAACAGGTAAAACTGGCGAATGTGCCAGATAGGTGAATTATATGAATCAGTTTGGTACAGCGGTTATATTAGCAGGCGGGAAAAGTGCTAGAATGGGCTTTGATAAACAGCTTATAAAGATTAATGAAAGAAGGCTTATGGATAGTATTACTAATAAGCTAAGACAGGAGTTTGATGAGATTATTATTGTGACTAATAAGCCTGAATACTATAAAGGGCTTAGTGATAAAATTATAACTGATATAATTGCAGGCAAAGGTCCTTTAAGTGGTATTCATGCAGGTCTCAATGAATCCTCAAATGAACTTGTTTACTTTATAGCATGTGATATGCCTAATGTCAACCTTGATTATATTAGATACATGAAGGACAGCCTTAGGCATATAGATGTTTACGCCTGTATTACTAGGTTTGGAACCTGGATTGAGCCTTTTAATGCTTTCTATTCTAGAAAGCTAAAGAAGCAAATAGAGGAACATCTATTAAACAACAAAAAATCAATTAATTCATTGTTGGAAAAAGTTAAAGTGCATTATATTAGCGAGGAAGAGGCTAGGAAGTTTAGCCCTAATTGGGATATGTTTCTTAACTTAAATACTAAGGAAGATTTAAATGATTTTCTAAGTAGTATAGACAATGAATAATGAGGTAGAAAGAATGAAAGATATAAAGAAAATCCAAATACTAAGGGTAAAAGATAAAAATATTTTAGAGGAAGAGGATATAGTAGTTACAGAATACCCTTTTACAATTTTTCTAAACGGTGAGGAGTTTATCACATTATTATGTAGTCCTAAATCTCTTAAGTATTTAACTATAGGTTTTCTTAACTCAGAAGGCTTTATTAATTCTATCTCTGATATTGTTGATATTAAAATAGATGAAGAAAAAGGTTTAGCATACGTTGAGACGAAAGATGAAAATTACTTAAGTGAAAAACTATATGGAAAAAGAACTATAACGTCAGGTTGTGGAAAAGGTACTTTATTTTATAATGTGCTAGATTCCTTTAAATCTAAGAAGGTTAGAAATAAATTAGATGTAAGGCTAGATGAGATAAAGGCTCTTGTAAAAGACTTTAGTAAAAGCTCAGAGCTTTTCCTAAATACTGGAGGAGTTCATAGTTGTGCATTATGTAGTACTAGTGGTATACTTATCTTTGAGGAAGACATAGGGAGACATAATGCATTAGATAAAGTACTAGGAAGGGCATTAGTAGAAGATATACAATTAACTGATAAAATACTTTTGGTCAGTGGACGAATATCTTCTGAAATGCTTATTAAAACTGCAAAAAGAGAAATACCAGTAATAATATCTAGGGCAGCTCCTACAAGTCTTGCTGTAGAATTAGCAAGAGAATTAAATATAACCCTCATAGGCTTTGCCAGAGGTGAAAAAATGAATATCTACTCTAATTTTCCGAGCTTCAACTTCTAAAGCCAGTGGCCATGAAGACTAGCCGATGGGTATAAAGAGAAATCCTTATGCCTCCCGTATTGGAAAGGAAAGTTTTAATCTGTTGACAACATGTATAGCATATTTTTGTCGTCAGCTTAAAGCAGTCCTTTTGGACTGTTTTTTTTTATGACCTAACCCGATTTTCTGAATGTTTTTATCAGAAAATCGTTGGTAGGTCAAACGCAATGAGCACCAAATTTATGTGAGCGGCAGCGAGCAAATAAATTTGTGTTGCGAAACTGCAAA
>CAYYDM010000064.1:0-9482 GCA_964470635.1 uncultured Clostridia bacterium
CTACCATCGATTTTCTGATAAAAGCATTCAGAAAATCGGGTTAGGTCATAAAAAAAGCCTGCAAGGTTTCTTGCAGGCTTCTTCCACTATCCTCTAACTGCTTCTGCACCTTTTTCTAGTGCTTTTTGATTTAATGGAATTAAATGTACTTTAGATTCTCCAAATACTTTTTTGAAGGCTTCAATTATTGATTCTATCTTAACTACTTTTGTAAGCTCTAAGTATGCTCCTAACATAACCATATTAGCTATTCTAGCATCTCCTAGTTCGTTAGCTATATCATTAGCAGGTACATAATATGCATTCAAATCAGCTCTATTAGTCTTTTTATCTATTAGAGAACTGTTTATTAAAATTTTTCCACCTTCTACAACATCTTTCTCAAATTTATCTAATGATGGCTTGTTCATAACAATGGCTGTGGAAGCTTCTGTTACTATAGGTGAACCGATAAGTTCATCTGAAACAATAACACTACAGTTAGCAGTTCCACCTCTCATTTCAGGACCATAGGATGGAAGCCAGGAAACATTTTTATCTTCTATCATTCCCGAATATGTTAGCAGCTGACCCATTGACATTACACCTTGACCACCAAATCCAGCTATTATTAATCTTTCTTCCATTTACTCCACCTCCTCAGGCGTTCTAAAATTACCTAATGGATAATATGGAATCATATTTTCTTTTAACCAGTTAAGTGATTCTACTGGAGTATATCCCCAATTTGTTGGACATGTAGATAGTACTTCTACTATTCCAAATCCTTTACCTGATAGCTGAAGCTCAAAAGCTTGTTTTATTGCTTTTTTAGCTTTTCTTATATTAGCTGGATCATGTACTGAAACTCTTTCAACAAATTTAGCACCATCTATTGTTGCTAACATTTCAGATATTCTAATTGGTTTACCTGAGTGATTTTCATCTCTTCCATATGGTGCTGTTGTTGCTTTTTGTCCTATTAATGTAGTAGGAGCCATTTGTCCGCCTGTCATACCATATATTGCATTATTTACAAATATAGTAGTTATCTTTTCTCCTCTACCAGCAGCATGAACAATCTCAGCTGCACCTATGGAAGCTAAGTCTCCGTCTCCTTGGTATGTGAATACAACTTTATCTGGATGTACTCTCTTTATACCAGTAGCTACTGCAGGTGCTCTACCATGTGCTGCTTCCTGCATATCCACATTAAAGTAATCATAGGCAAATACTGCACAACCAACTGGAGCTACTCCTATAGTATCTCCTAAAACTCCAAGCTCTTCTAATACTTCTGCCACTAATCTATGAATGATACCATGTGTACAACCTGGGCAATAATGGAATGGCTTATCTGTAAGCCCTTTAGTTTTTTCGAATACTACAGCCATTATTTGTCACCCCCAACAATTTTCTTAATCTCATCTACAATAGCATTTGGAGTAGGTACCATACCACCTGTTCTACCATAGAAGTAAACAGGCTTTCTTCCATTTATAGCTATCTTAACATCATCTATCATTTGACCTGTACTCATCTCTACAGTAAGTAATGCTTTAGTCTTTTCACTAATTTTATCAAATACTGCATCTGGGAATGGCCATAATGTTATTGGTCTAATAAGTCCAACCTTTATTCCTTCTTCTGCACATTTTGCTATAGCATTTTTAGCTATTCTTGATGTTGTACCGTAAGCCACGATTACTATATCTGCATCTTCAAGGTTGTATTCTTCATATCTTACTTCGTTTTCTTTCATCATTGCATATTTCTCTTCTAGCTTTATAACATGATCTTCTAGAACTTTAGGATCTATATATAGGGAGTTAATTACGTTAGGTTTTCTTTCCCTTTTTGTACCTACTGTTGCCCAGTCCTTCGGTGGTAATTCTCTTTTCTTAGTCTCTTTAAATTCTACTGGCTCCATCATCTGTCCTATCATTCCATCTCCAAGGACTATTACAGGATTTCTATAGTAATCAGCCACATCAAAAGCCTCCATAACTAAATCTACAGCTTCTTGAACACTAGCTGGAGCATATACTATATGTCTATAGTCTCCATTTCCTCCACCTCTTGTAGACTGATAATAATCAGATTGAGAAGGTTGTATACCACCTAGGCCTGGACCCCCTCTTACCATATTAACTATAACGCATGGAAGCTCTGCTCCTGCAATATATGATATTCCCTCTTGTTTAAGTGCAATTCCCGGACTTGAAGAAGATGTCATTACTCTAGCTCCTGCACCTGCTGCTCCATATACCATATTTATAGCAGCTATTTCACTTTCTGCTTGAAGGAAAACTCCACCATTTTTAGGTAATTCTCTTGCCATAAACTCAGGTATTTCGTTTTGTGGTGTAATAGGATAGCCAAAAAAGTAATTGCATCCAGCTTTAATAGCTGCAGCGCCTACTGCCTCATTTCCTTTCATCAAGACTTTAGACATTTAACTCCCTCCCTTTTATTTTATTCACTCATTACTCTCTCTACTGTTATTACTGTATCTGGACATATAGTTGCACAGTTGGCACAACCTATACATTTATCCATTTCAATAACTGTTGCGGGGTGATATCCCTTTACATTTATTTTTTCCTTGTTCATAACTATGATTTTCATAGGACATACTGTTGTACACAATTCACAGCCTTTACACCTGTCCTCATTATAGGTAACTTTACCTTTTGCTTTTGCCATTTTATTCCCTCCCTTTTTATTAATTGAGAATTGTACTATATCATCCAATCTTCACGCATATATAGATTTATTGGAAAAATTTCTCCTTCTATATCTGCAGAAAGATTTGCTGCCACATGTTCTATTGCTGATACATATTTCACTGGTATATTTAGAGCAACCGACACTTCTTCCACTAACTTCTGACCAGATAATACATCCTCTACTGTAGTGCTTTTTAGTAAATGGGTATTATTTATAAGCCCAGTCACTTTAGCCCTAGATGCTTTTTCAATTTCTCTTATATATTTTTCAACGCTTTCTAGGGTTTGAGTTTCAGGCCTATTTGCATTAATTACGAAAAACATATCATATTTTCCTTCTTCAAAATAGTTATGATATCTACCTAAGGCTCTAGCCCCTGCTGGATCTCCACCTACATCTAGTATTGCTTCTAAGCTTGCATCTTGTAGCGGCCCATACACTTCTGCCGAGATCGAAGGTACATCTACAGCACTTCCTTTTATAGAACTACCTAATACTTTAATTCCAAATTTCTCTAGTTCTTCTTCCTTTTCTCTACTTCTAAAATAAGGATTTACTACGTCCAAATCTGCTAAAGCCACTTTCTTGCCTAATTTAGCCAGCTTTACTGCATAATTTACTGCAAACTCTGTTTTGCCGCTTCCATAATGACCTACTATAATCCTAATCCTGTTATCATTTAACATTTCATCACCCTTTGTGTTTATAGGTACTCTTTTGCTTGTTCTTCTCCCCTTAATACTCTTAAACCACCTTCAGCTAAAGCTATGAGCTCGTCTTCTCCTGGATATACAATAACCTTTGCTATAAATTCTACTCTTTCTTTAATCCAAGATGTAAACATTGTATTATAAGCTATTCCACCTGTTAATATTATTCCGTCTACTTCTCCCTCTAGTACAACACTCATACTGCCTATTTCTTTTGCTACTTGATAAGCCATGGCCTCATATACTAGTCTAGCCTTTTCATTTCCCGCTTCAATCATTTGACATACTACTCTTGCATCATTGGTTCCTAAATAAGCTACTAGGCCCCCATTTCCTTTTATTTTTTTCTTCATTTCCTCTAGTGTATATTTACCTGAATAACAAAGCTTCGCCAAATCTCCTACTGGAAGTCCTCCACTTCTTTCTGGTGAAAATGGTCCTTCACCATCTAGAGCATTATTTACATCTATTACTTTACCTTTTTTATGAGCACCAACAGAAATTCCACCACCTAAGTGAGCAACTATAATGTTCATATCTTCATAACTTTTATTGTTATCTTTAGCAAATCTTCTAGCAACGGCTTTTTGATTTAAGGCGTGGAAAATACTCTTTCTTTCTATTTCTGGCATTCCTGATATCCTAGCTATTGGCTCCATTTCGTCAACTACTACTGGATCCACTATAAATGAAGGTATATTTAACTGGGATGCAATCTCATTAGCTATTACTCCTCCCAGATTAGAAGCATGTTCTCCAAGAACACCACTTCTTAAATCAGCTAACATATTGTCGTTTACTCTATAAGTACCCCCCGGTATAGGTTTTAATAAGCCCCCTCTTCCAACTACAGCACTTAATTTAGTTATATTTATTCCCTTTTCATTTAATATCTCTAAAATAATGTTTTTTCTAAACTGATATTGGTCAAATATACTGGAGTATTTTTCTAGTTCCTCATTTGAATGTCTTAGTGTCTCTTCTAATACAAGCTTTTCATTGTCAAATATAGCTATTTTTGTAGAAGTGGACCCAGGATTTATTACTAAAAGTCTATATATATCCATTTACAATTCCTCCCCTAATTTTTTGATGCCATTAGTACTCCTAATGCTATTGAATTTAATTTTGCTTCATCACTATCTGCTCTTGATGTGAGAACTATTGGAGCTTTTGCTCCCACTATGATACCAGCATTTTTTGATTTTGCAAGAAATGCAAGTGCTTTGTATAAAACATTTCCTGATTCTATATTTGGAACAAGCACAATATCTGCTTCTCCCGCAACAGGATGAGATATACCCTTATGAAGTGCAGCCTCTTTGGATATTGCATTGTCTAGTGCAAATGGTCCTCCAACTATACAACCTGTTATCTCTCCTCTTTCATTCATCTCCACCAAATGACCTGCATCAACTGTAGCAGGCATTTTAGGATTTACCTTTTCTTTAGCACATATTACGGCTACCTTTGGGTTTTCTATATCTATTGCATGAGCTAAAAAAACTGCATTTTCTATAATCTGTTTCTTTTGAAAAAGATCAGGAGCAATATTCATAGCAGCATCTGTTACTAAAAGTAATTTATCATATGTATCAATACTAAATACAGCAACGTGGCTCAAAATATTGCCTGTTCTAAGTCCAATCTCCTCGTCTAATACAGCTTTTAAGATAACTGAAGTATCAACTAATCCCTTCATTACCATATGAGCTTTTCCCGTACTTACAAGCTCCACAGCCTTCCTTGATGCTTCTGTAGTATCCTTTATGTCTATGATTTCGTATTTATTTGTTTCCATGTTAATTTCTTCTGCTATTTTTATTATTTCTTCTCTGTCTCCTACAAGAATTGCATGAGCTATTCCCATATTATTTGCTTCTTTTACTGCTAGTAAGACTTCTTTATCCTGAGCTACTGCTACAGATATTGTCCTTGGCCCCCTTCTCTTAGCCAAGTCTAATACATCTTCAAAGCTCTTAATCACAAATATTCACCTCATTCTCATAGATTTTCTCCACTTCTTCTCCCTCAAGGACTCTTAGGGCACCTTCGTTTAAAGCTTCAAGTTCATCTTCTCCTGGATATAAAACTACAGGAGCTATGAACTTTGTCATACTTTGAATTTTATCTGTAAGTGTCTTTGAATATGCTAATCCTCCAGTTAATATTATAGCATCTACTTTGCCAAATAAAACTGTTGACATTGTACCTATTTCTTTAGCTATTTGATAAGCCATAGCCATGAAAACAAGACCCGCTTTTTCATCTCCATTGTTCATTCTTTCTTCTATTTCTTTTGCACTATTAGTTCCAAAGTAAGCTGTAAGTCCACCTTTTCCTTTTAGTTTGGCTTTTATTTCATTGAATGAATATTTACCTGAATAACACATCTTTACAAGATCCCCTACTGGAAGTCCGCCAGTTCTTTCAGGTGAGAAAGGTCCCATTTCATTAGCATTGTTCACATCTATTATACGTCCTTTTTCAATAGGAGCAACAGATATTCCGCCTCCTAAATGAGCAACTATTAGGTTTAATTTGTTGAGTTCTTTATTATTCTCTTTGGCATACCTATGTGATACTGCTTTTATATTTAAAGCATGTAACTGTGATTTTCTTGGTATATCTGGCATACCTGATATCCTGGCTATATCATTTATCTCGTCTACTGCTACTGGATCAACAATAAATGATTTAATACCTTCTTTGTCCCCTATTCCTTTTGCAAGAATTCCGCCAAGATTTGAAGCATGCTCTCCACCAACACTATTTTTTAGATCCTTAATCATAGCATCAGTAACTAAATAAGTGCCTGCAGGCATAGGTCTTAACATACCGCCACGTCCTACTGTAGCTCTTAGTAAAGATGGCATAATGTCTATTTGTTTTAGCCATTCTACTATTACATTTAAACGATAATCGTATTGGTCAATAACGTTATGGTATTTATCAATCTCAGAACTAGGATGTTCTATTTTATTTGTGAAAACCCTTTCCCGTCCGTTATATAAAGCAACTTTTGTACTTGTTGACCCAGGATTAATTGCTAAAATATATGTTCTTGGCATATTTTTTCCCCCTTAAGCATAATTAGCTCTATGATAATAAAGCAAAATTCGTGCCAATCCTAACAAATGGTAAGTCCACCATTCCTTGCCTAATTTTTAACAATTGGATAGAAGGCATACTTAGGACCCTTTGTCTAGGCTCAGAATAATATAATAAAAAAAGATATGAAAGAAGTTTTTCATATCTTTTTATTATTTGTAATCATGACTTGCAATTTCTTGCATGCATTTTTTTGCAATTGTCCAATCATGCAATTTTTTGCAATTATATTTCTATATTATATTTTTCAATCTTGTAGTATAAAGTACGTAAGGAAACCCCTAAGACCTTTGCCACTTGGGTTTTGTTGCTGCCATATTTTTTTAAAGCAGCTATTATAGCTTCTCTCTCTGCTTTTGCACTCACTTCTTCTAGACTAATATCATGATAGTCTACGAACACATGAGAACTTAATTCTGAATCATTATATTCACTTTCATATCTACTATTAAGCTTAGGAAGATGACTTACATTAATTGTATTTTCATTATGATTCATGTTTATTATGCTTCTACCTATTATGTTTTCCAACTCTCTAACATTACCAGGCCAATCATAGCCTTTTAAGGCTTCTATTGCTGATTCGGATATATTTATTATACTTCTACCATATTCTTGATTATAGATTTTAATAAAGTGGTGAGTCAATATACTTATATCGTCTTTTCTAAGCCTCAAAGGCGGAATAAATATTGGAATTACATTAATCCTGTAGTATAAATCTTCTCTAAATCTTCCGTCTTTAATGGCTTCCTCTAAGTTCATATTTGTAGCTGCGATTATTCTCACATCTATATTTATAGGCTTGGTTCCACCAACTCTTACAATTTCTTTTTCCTGTAATACTCTTAATAGCTTTACTTGTGTACTTAAGCTAATATCTCCTATTTCGTCTAGAAAAATTGTCCCTCCACTAGCTTGCTCAAAGAGACCAATTTTCCCTCCTTTTCTAGCTCCTGTAAAAGCTCCTTCTTCATAACCAAACAATTCACTTTCAAGGAGTGTTTCACTAAGAGCAGCACAGTTTACTCTTACAAATTGATTAAACTTTTTCTTGCTTAAATTGTGTATTGCATGTGCAAAAAGCTCTTTACCAGTTCCGCTTCCCCCTCTTAATATGACTGTAGCTGGAGTGTCTGCAGCTATTTTGGCCTTTTCAATAGCATCTAATATTAGTTTATTGTTCCCTACTATATCATCAAATGTATATTTTGCTTCTAGCTTTCTTATTATTTGCTTTGCTTCCTTTAGTTCCTTATTAAGTTTAATTATCTCTGAGACGTCATCTAATATAGCCACACTGCCTCTTAATTCACCATCAACAATGATTGGGGCAGCGTTGGCAATTATGTCTCTCCTATTAGGTCCAACCTTTAGCCTCGCTTTTTCTATGGGCTTTTTAGTAGTTAGCACCTTCATATGCACGCTTTCACCTTCAACTATATCTACAGAGGCAGGCTTACCTATAATATCCCTTTCTCTTAAACCCGTAACCTTTGTGTATGCAGGATTAATCATTAAGTTTATGCCATTTTGATCTACTACAGATATAGCTTCTTGAGTTGCATAGAATATAGCTTCAAGCATGCTTTGAATTTCTTTAAGGTTTGTAATTTGTGCAGCTAAATCCAGAAAATCTGTTATATCTCTAAATATGGCTACTGCTCCTATTATTGTACCATCCTCTTCCTTAATAGGCATTCTGCTAGTTATTATCATTATGTTTCCTAATTTCTGTTGTCTATTAAGCTCTGGTTCTCCAGTTTTTATTACATGCATAAGCCTAGTATCTGGAACTACTTCTACAACAGGTCTATTTAATGCATCTTCTGCTTTTATACCTGTAAGCCTTTCGGCAGCTTTATTGAATATAGTTATGGTACCTTCTCTATCTACTGCTATCATTCCGTCATATGTTGAATTTAGAACTACTTCAAGGTCTTTTCTCAATTCTTACCTCCTTAAAAAGTCTAAGATTCGTTTTTAATAGCTAGTTGAATAGTTTCTGGAGTCATGTGTATAAGCTCTATGTGATCATGAAGTATAACTTTTACACTTACATTATGTGTTCCCTCTTCTAGTCCTGATAAATCGCAGTAATATGTTACGTCCCTCTCATCAAGTGATTCAACTTTGGTTTCTGTCCCTCTTACTGTTATTGTTATTTTATCAGGTAAACTGCTTTTATCAACAGCAAGCTTAGTATCTAAATTAATAAATGTTAGTTTACTAGTATTAAGATCAACTTCTTTTTCTATTATTTTTTCAACATTTATTTTCGCTGTAGGTTTTATGTTTTCGTCCATTAGCTCTACACCCTCTGGTAAGGCAATTTTTATCGGTACTTCCTTTGATAGACTAATAAGGTCTATGTCTATTGGTTCTGTTTCAACAAACTCTATATCCTTCAAAATTTCTTTCTTGCCTTTTATTTTAATGCTTGCTGGATTCGTCTGAATCTCTGTAATACTATATCCATTTAATGGATTACCTTTAACCCTTGTATGAACCGGAACAGTCTTAGTTCCTAGTATAGGCATTGTAATTTCTACTGTATTTGGCTCTTTTTCAATACCTCTCACTTCGTTGTCTTTTCCATCTAATGCCCTAACAGGCACACTAGTCTTTATATCAGTAGTTATGTTAGATAAATCCACAGTAGCTACAACCTTAGATACGGAATTGACCCAGCTCCTTGGCCCTTTAATCAGTACGGTACTAGGTCTTATATCCACAACCCCTGGAGTATGACCATCGTCAGTTTCACCATCAGTTCTTAATTCAATTTTATGCTCTTTAGTTATTATACCATCCAATTTGAGTTGTATATATTTTGGACTTACGCTTTCTAATACTACATTATCAGGAACCTTAACTTCTACTGGAACTCTATTCAACCCTTCAGAATATCCCCATAAATCAGCTTGAGCTATTATGTCATTGGGATTAATA
>CAYYDM010000064.1:9492-12640 GCA_964470635.1 uncultured Clostridia bacterium
CACTTCTCCTACCTGTTAGCCTTACAGAAATTTTAGCTTCCTTTGGCTCCATTATTTCTAGGTTAGATTCAGACAAAGAATTTTGGTTTAGATAGCTTACCTTTATTCCAGTAATTTCCTTAGTAATTCGTGGATTAACCTCACTCATGACATATGTCCACATTATAATA
Organism: uncultured Clostridia bacterium; assembly: GCA_964470635.1. Lineage (GTDB taxonomy): Bacteria > Bacillota > Clostridia > Tissierellales > Proteiniboraceae > Proteiniborus. The sequence goes on from CAYYDM010000064.1 coordinate 9,663, forward strand.
GCTATTAATAAAGCCACAATTTTTATAGTTAAATTGTTTCCCTTTGCTTTATTCATCGCGACTCCTCCATTTAGACAGCAAATTTGGCTTTGGAGATTTAGGTTTGTACATATTAACCAGCACTAGTTTCAACGCCTTAATATCTAGATATCTTGTTAATACACCATTTTCTGCAACAGATATTACTCCTGTCTCTTCTGATACTATTATGGCTATACTATCAGATCTTTCTGTTATGCCAAGTGCTGCTCTATGTCTAGTTCCAATCTCCTTGCTCAAATTCATATTATCAGTTAGTGGGAGAAAACATCCTGCTGCTTTAACCATATCTTCCCTTATAATAACTGCTCCATCATGAAGAGGTGTGTTGGGTATGAATATATTAATTAAAAGTCCACTTGATACCTTACCATTAATCCTTGTTCCTGTATCAACTACTTCATTTAATCCTGTTTCTCTTTCAAATACCATTAGAGCGCCTATTTTTTGTCTAGAAAGAGATGCTACGGCCTCTACTATTTCATTAGATATGATGTCTATCTCTTCATTTTTTACCTCGGCTAATGATTTTGTAAAGAACCTAGTTCTACCTATGACTTCCAATGCTCTTCTCAGCTCTGGCTGGAATACAATCAACAAGGCTATAACTCCTACTGTCATAGTCTTTTCCAGTATCCAATAAACAGTGTATAACTCTAGTACTTCGCTTAACTTTGTAGCAATTAATAAAACTACAATACCTTTAACAAGCTGCTCTGCTCTAGTCTCTCTTATAAGCATAAACAGCTTATAAAATGCATAAGCAACTATTAGAATATCTATTGCGTCTCTAAGCCTTATATTATAGAATAAATTAGTAAAAATTTGCATTTTCACACCTCTGAAGAACGTATTTTAACAATAAATCCTATTAATAATTATATAATAAAAAAAAGCTTATTTAAATAGTGAATAAAGACTAGTATAGGAAATATTACAAAAAATTACTTTACATATTTTTTGACTAATAACAATCAAAAAGTACGTCATAAAAAATAATTTATTTTCATTATTCTACATTTGTCATCATTTTCCTTTAATTGTTTTATTTATTTTATTTCTCAATTAAGCAATAAAAAAACAGGCTTTATCTTATCTATATATTACGCCATTTATCTCCTTAAATCCAAAACCAAAATCATCTGTTAATGTAATTCTATAATCTTCATATATTGCCCCACCATTAACTGGATCCTCGCTACACAATATTGGTCCATCTAAATCGAATTTCGTGATTACACTCTTTGCAGCAGCCAAATGAACAGCTGCTGTAACACTTATTTTAGACTCAAGCATACTGCCTATCATGCACTCAACTCCATATATTTCTGCCATAGAGCATATCTTTAGTGCATTATGTATCCCGCCTGTTTTCATTAATTTTATATTTACCAAATCTGCAGCACGCATCTGGATAATAGTCATAGCATCTCTAGGTGAAAAAACACTTTCGTCTGCTAACACAGGTATGGAAACATTATCTGTTACTAGCTTTAAGCCATCAAAATCATGGGCTGGTACTGGCTGCTCTACAAGTTCGATATTTAAGCCTGCATCTTCCATCTGTCTTAAGATATATATTGCTTCTTTAGGGTTCCACCCTTGATTTGCATCTATTCTTAAATCTACATCATATCCTACTACATTTCTAATGGCCTTCATTCGTTTCATATCTAAAGCTGAATCCTTGCCTACCTTAATTTTCAATGTTTTGTATCCTTGATTTATTGCTTCAATACTATCCCTAGCCATTTCTTCTGGGTCATTTACACTTATGGTTATATCAGTTACTATCTCTTTTCTATAGCCGCCTAACAATTTATAAACTGGTGCTTTATATAATTGCCCAAACAAATCGTATATTGCTATATCTACTGCTGCCTTTGCACTTGTATTCTTTACAATAGATTTATCTAATTTCAACATTATTTCTTCCATGTTTTCTATTTCCATACCAATAAGATGCTTTTTTATATGATCTTCTATAGCACCAATAATTGACCCTGTTGTATCACCTGTTATAACCCCTGTAGGCGGTGCTTCTCCATATCCAATATGTCCAGTGTTAGTTTCAATCCTTACTACAATATCCTCTACACTATTAACAGTCCTTAAGGCAGTTTTAAAAGGTTTCTTTAGTGGAACAGATATGTGACCTAGCTTTATGTCTGTTATTTTCATTTCTCAAATCCCCCTTTAATTGTTTAAAATAAAAAAATCCAGTAAAAGTCCACAATAATGCTATGGATTTTACTGGATTTCTTCTGCTAAATATATCTAATTTGCTAACTCGTATATTGCTACTGCCATAATTTGAACATTTTTTAATAGGATATCTATCCTCTATTAAGTTTTACTTTCTAGCAAAACATTTTAAATTCGCTTTAATATTTACTTCACTGTTTTACCACATTTAGGGCAATAAACAAACTCCTTTTCAAGCTGCACTCCGCAGTATGGGCAGTAGTCAGTTTCTCTTTTTATCCATTTGTCTGCTGGGTCTCTTTCTTCCGTAGAATCTGTAATATCGTACATAGAATATCTATCTTTCCCTGTTGCGTTTTTATAATGATATATAGCTTGGACTATTCCCATTATAATGAACACTATTCCAAACAACGGGAAAAAAATTCCTATGCCAAATGGAGCACCTGCCGTTATACCGAATGCCATTATTGTCCAAAAGATTCCGAAAATAACTGCTATGATTGATCCCATAAAAGACATTCCTGATGGACCACGTCCTGGTTTTATACTCTTCATTTTCTAAACCTCAACTTTCTTTACTTTTTGCTTCCAATACAGCTTCATTCTATCTATATTATATATCTATATTCTATATCTATCTTCTTAATCCTCCAATTTATTCACCATTGCCCTATATCGCAGTTTCGAAACACAAATTTGTTCACTCCCATTCGGTCGTGCAAATTTGGTTC
>CAYYDM010000065.1:0-12512 GCA_964470635.1 uncultured Clostridia bacterium
TTTGCAGTTTCGCAACACAAATTTATTTGCTCGCTGCCGCTCACATAAATTTGGTCCTAACGGACACACTGATCATAAACTAATAATAATGTTGGTGCTCATTGCGTTTGACCTACCAACGATTCTTTCGATAAAAACGTTCGAAACAATCGGGTTAGGTCATTAGCAGTCAAGCAGCACAAATTTATTTGCTCGCTATCGCTCACATAAATTTGGTGCTTGGTGCATTTGACCTACCATCGATTCTTTCGATAAAAACGTTCGAAACAATCGGGTTAGGTCATAAAAAAAATAGCCATCATAAGATGGCTATTTTGCTTTATATTTTAAATATTCATTCATAAACATATCTAAGTTTCCATCCATTACACTTGATGTATTACCTGTTTCAAAATTTGTTCTATGATCCTTCACTAAGCTATATGGATGAAAGACATATGATCTTATTTGAGAACCCCAACCTATCTGGTTATATTGTCCTTGAATATCATCTATTTTCTCTTTTTGCTCAAGTTCTTTAATTTCAATAAGCTTTGCCATAAGCATTCTCATGGCAGTTGCTTTGTTGCTATGCTGAGACCTTTCATTCTGACATTGGACTACTACACCAGTAGGAATATGGGTAATCCTTATGGCTGAATCGGTGGTGTTTACGTGCTGTCCTCCTGCTCCTCCTGATCTATATGTGTCTATTTTTAAATCATTAGGGTTTATATCTATTTCTATATTTTCGTCAAGCTCTGGGAAAACATCTACCGATGCAAATGATGTATGTCTTCTGCCTGAAGAATCAAAGGGTGAGATCCTAACTAGTCGATGAACACCTTTTTCTGATTTAAGGTATCCAAAGGCATTTAATCCACTTATTAAAAGGGTTACGCTTTTTATTCCTCCTTCTGTATCTGAAAGAATATCTAGCATTTCTGTTTTATACCCTTTTCTTTCGGACCACCTCTTGTACATTCTTAAAAGCATCTCTGCCCAATCCTGTGCTTCTAACCCACCTACACCAGCATGGATAGATAGTATTGCACCGTTTTTATCATATTCGCCACTAAGCAAAGTCTTTATCTTTAAATCTTCAATCTTTTGTTCTACATCTTCTGTACTTTCTCTTAATTCTTTCTCAAAAGATTGGTCTTCTTCCTCTTCAGCAAGTTGGAGTAGTATATCTACATCTTCTAATTCTGCTGATGTTTCCTCATATTCACCTATTTTATCTTTTATATAAGTGATTTCCTGCATTATTTTCTGTGCTTCTTGTACATTTTCCCAAAAATCTGGCTCATATGTTTTCTCTTCTAGTTTTTTTACTTGTTCTCTAAGACCATCTAAGTCAAAGAGAAACACCAACCTCTTTTAATACCTCGTTTAGTTTAGATATTCTATCTCTATATATTTCAAATTCTATCAAAAAATCAACTCCTTCATTTTTCCTATCTATGCTGCCTAGCCCTGGAATATGAATAAAATACACACTCACGGTTAGCAGTCTCTTAACACAAATTTATTTGCTCGCTACGCTTACATAAATTTGGTAAGAGTTGCATTTGACCTACCATCGATTCACTTCATGAATCGGGTTAGGTCATAATCGGACATGAATAATTCTATAGCTCATTACGGCAAAAAAAATCCTACAGCTTGCAAACTCGCTTTGCTCAAACAGTGCAAGCTGCTTAACGGATTTTCTGGCTTCATTCGCTAAGAATTATAGTCATGTCCTGCAAATGTTCGCTTAGTATTTTATTCATATTCCTCTACTTGAGTCTGACATTATTCATTCTGTCCGCAGCATTTCTTATATTTCTTGCCACTTCCACATGGACAAAGATCGTTTCTGCCTATTTTTTCGCCTTTAACCACTGGTTTAGCCTTTTTTTCTGATTCTCCATGGCTTGTTCCTGTTACCTTAGCTACTCTTTCTCTTTCAACCTTTTCAGATCTTTCAAGATGGAATAATGCTCTAACAGTATCTTCTTGAATGTCCTTAGTTGTTTCTTCAAACATGTCAAATCCTTCTACCTTATAAGCTATTACAGGGTCTTCGTTACCCATTGCTCTTAGTCCTATACCTTGTTTTAGCTGATCCATGGCATCAATATGATCCATCCATTTTGTATCTACCATTCTTAATAGTATAACTCTTTCAAGTTCTCTTATAGTTTCTTCTCCTATTTCCTTTTCCTTACTTTCGTAAAGTTTAGTTACAGCGTCTAGTATTATTGCTTTTAAGCTTTCTTTTGTGAGCTCTTCAGGTTTTTCAAAGGTAACCATACCCTTAATAGGCATATATCCAGAAATATGATCTATAAGCCCAGTTAAATCCCACTCTTCAGGATATTTTAATCCCTCAGTATAAGTCGCTATGGAACTATCTATTATATTTTCAGCCATTGATAATATATGTTCTCTTAGATTTTCTCCTTCAAGAACTTTTCTTCTTTCACCATACATTACTTCTCTTTGCTTATTCATAACATCGTCATATTGAAGAACATGCTTTCTAATACCAAAGTTACGGCCTTCTATCCTTCTTTGAGCACTCTCTATAGATTTCGAAAGAAGATTATGCTCTAAAGGCTCATCATCTGGCATACGAAGAGTTTCTATCATTCCCTTAATCTTGTCACTGCCAAAAAGCCTCATTAAATCATCTTCTAATGATACATAAAATCTTGATGAACCAGGGTCTCCTTGACGTCCAGCACGCCCTCTAAGCTGATTATCTATACGTCTTGACTCATGCCTTTCAGTACCAATTATATGGAGTCCTCCTGCCTGTATTACTTTTTCTCCTTCTTCAGCTGTATGTTTTTTAGCCTCATCTAATAATTCTCTGTAGATTTTCCTTGCAGCAAGTATTTCTTGATCATTTGTTTCTGCATAGCTGTCTACCACAGTAATCATTTCATCAGTATAGCCTTTTTTCTTCATTTCATTCTTTGCAATAAATTCTGGATTTCCTCCAAGTACTATGTCAGTACCACGACCTGCCATATTTGTAGCTATGGTCACAACGCCAAATCTACCTGCCTGTGCAACTATTTCAGCTTCTCTTTCATGGTTTTTTGCATTTAGTACCTCATGCTTTATGCCTTCTTTTTTAAGCATTTTACTTAATATTTCAGATCTTTCGATTGAAATAGTACCTACAAGAACAGGTTGACCATTACTATTTTTCTCTTTTATTTCATTTACAACTGCTCTAAATTTAAATTCTTCATCTTTATATACTGAGTCAGGATAATCATTTCTAACAACTGGTTTATTAGTTGGAATCTCTATAACATCTACATTATATATTTCCCTAAACTCATCTTCCTCAGTTTTAGCAGTACCTGTCATACCTGAAAGCTTCTTGTACATTCTAAAGTAATTTTGGAATGTAATAGTTGCTAAAGTTTTAGATTCTCTCCTAACATCAAGACCTTCCTTAGCTTCTATAGCTTGGTGTAGCCCTTCACTATATCTTCTACCAAACATAAGTCTTCCAGTAAACTCATCTACTATAATGACTTCTCCATCTTTAACTACATAATCTATATCTCTTTTCATTAAGTTATTAGCCTTTAGAGCTTGATTAATATGATGTGAAATCTCCATATTTGAAGGGTCAGCTAGGTTTTCTATGCCAAAGGCTCTCTCTGCCTTTTCTACTCCCCTCTCAGTAATAGTTACATTTCTAGATTTTTCATCAACTGTAAAGTCTACTGTTTCCTCTTTATATTCTCTATCTAGTTTGCTTACTTTTTCCTCGTTAGGATCTATTATTCTTCCTTTAAGTGTCTGTACAAAAGCATTGGCAGCATAGTAAAGCTTAGTAGATTTATCACCTTCTCCAGAAATAATAAGAGGTGTTCTTGCTTCGTCAATTAATATACTATCTACCTCGTCAACTATTGCAAAGTTTAGTTCTCTCTGAACCATTTCATGTTTATATATAACCATGTTATCTCTAAGATAATCAAATCCATATTCATTGTTAGTACCATAGGTTATGTCACATTCATAAGCACGTCTTCTTGCATTGTTGTCCATGTCATGTAAGATGCATCCTACAGATAATCCTAAAAATTCATATACCTTGCCCATCCATTCCTTATCTCTTTGAGCAAGATAGTCATTTACTGTAACAACATGAACTCCTTTTCCAGTAAGCGCATTTAGATATACAGGTAATGTTGCCATAAGTGTTTTACCTTCACCTGTTTTCATCTCAGCTATTCTTCCTTGATGAATAACAACTCCTCCTATTAATTGTACTCTATAATGCTTCGTACCTAAAACTCTATGAGCTGCTTCTCTCACTACAGCAAATGCCTCTGGTAATATATCATCTAATGTTTCACCATCATTAAGTCTATTTTTAAATTCTTGTGTTTTTGCCTTCAATTCATCATTAGTAAATTTCTGCATTTTTTCATCTAATGCTTCAATTTCCTCTATTATAGGTTCTATTCTTTTTATCTCTCTCTCGCTGTGAGTACCAAAGAATTTTTCAAAAAACCTCTTCATAAATCTCACCTCTCATTTTTTTTGCCCTATCAATTCATTTTATCACTAGTGACAATTAATTACAAGTGGACAAAAAATTATAAAACGCAATAGAAATATTCGCTCATGGTTTTGGGTCCGAATAATTCTATTGCGTCTTTTGTGTGTGTATCTATATATTTCTATTGTATTTTTGCTTTCACTAGATTCTACTTCTATACTTGAATCTGACCATACTAGTTCTGTCTAGACTTTCATTAGTCATAACATTTTGCACAAATAAAAACAAACCCAAGGATATAAATATATCTCCAATACTCAGTACCTGTGGAAAAAAATAAGGTGGCGGAATGGTAATTATTTTGCCCAATAATCCATACTTTGAAGCTGCATCTAGTGGTGCATAAAAAGCAAGCTTTCCAGATAAAGTTAGATCTGCTAGCTCTGAATACCCTGCCAGTTTAAGTCCATCAATAGATATTGGTGTTCTCCATCCATTAGAAAACATTACGAAAATATTTATTATCATTCCCAATAACACAATTAGAAGAGTTCTTTGTTCTATATTAATAATGATACCTATAAATAGAAGGACATAAGAAGCTATATTTAGTTCCCTTATATAATTAAGTACAAACTCGTTTCCATTGACACCAAATAACACTATTGCAGCCTGAATAATTAACGCTAGAATAAAAATCCAAACTTTTTTAAATTTTAAGTTCGATAGCCTAGAAAACTTTCCCCCTCTTATCTTGCCAAAAAAAATGGCAACAACCATACTTTCAATCAACAAAGTCAGTCCCCCCCTTCTCACCTAACTTATATACTGTAATTATTCTATATTTTCTAATAAATTCCTCTTTAGATAAAATAAAAACATTCAGAAAATCGGGTTAGGTCATTTTCCGCAGTCTTGCAACGCAAATTTATTTGCTCGCTATCGCTCGCATAAATTTGGTGCTCGTTGCGTTTGACCTACCATCGATTTTCTGATAAAAGCATTCAGAAAATCGGGTTAGGTCATAAAAAAGCGACAGAGGTCTTCTGTCGCTTATGTAAATATTATTATATTAATATTGAGGTTCAATCAATCCATAATTTCCATCTTTTCTCTTATATACTATATTTACTTCGTCTGTTTCTGCATTTCTAAATACATAAAATGCGTGTCTAAGTAGTTCCATTTGTAGTACTGCTTCCTCAGCATCCATAGGTTTCATTGCAAATCTCTTTGTCCTTACTATACTAGGTTCTTTTTCATTTTCTACTACTGGAAGTGCCTGGATATTTTCGAACCTAATAGTTTCAAGTCCCTTGCTTTTCTTTTGAAGTTTAGTCTTATGCTTTCTAATTTGCCTTTCCAAAACATCAATAACCTTGTCTATTGATTGGTACATGTCATCAGTAGATTCTTCTGCTCTAATAATAACACCTGAAAAAGGAATTGTTACTTCAATAATCTGCCTATTTTTCTCAACACTTAATGTAATGTCAACTGGAACATCTTCGTAAAAATATTTGTCTAGCTTGCCCATCTTCTTCTCAATTACATCCCTTAATGCATCTGTTACTGCCATGTTTTTGCCACTAATAGTTAATTTCATAAACTTCAACTCCCTTCAGTTTAAATATTAAGTTATAAATCTATATTCAGTTGTTAATTATAAAATTCTACATAAATTTTATATATCCTTTTTAACTATTCAAAATATTTAAAATTTTATGCATTTTTTAAAATTTTAAATAAGAAATAAAATAATATAAAATCTATATTAATATGATACCCACTACGTTTATTAATTAACATCTTTTTTTGTTTTTTAAATTAAAAATCTATGACTGTTTTTTTAGTTAAAGTAGTGTTAATGTGATTCGACTTGATGTAGAATCATTAACTTCACAGATAGTTTATGTACTTTCCCATATTCTCATGTTATCATAAAACTTTAGTATTAAAATTATAGTTAATGTAATATAATCTTTTTTGTCAATTTTAGATTAATTTTTTCATTAACAAATCCTTAAATCATTATGCACAGATTATATTTGAAAAGTAATTCAAGGTGATATCCACAGTCGTTTTGTTATTAAATTGTGGATAAACTATATGTTGTTTTGTGGATAATGTTAATAAGTCTGTGGAAAACTGTTTATTTTAAGTATTTTGTTGTGGAAAACATGTGCATATTAAGTGGAAAAGATATATGTCATACACAATATGTTGATAAAAATTGTCGAAATATAAACCTATAACTATTTATATAGTCGAGAAAAATCAAAAAATAGTACCTATTCTCTATATATAAAAATTCTTAATAATAATAAAATCATTATATAGGATAGAATTGTAAATAAACTAAAGGGGTAATAGACATGGGAAAAATTTCTTTAGATCAAATAGTTAGAAATGTTAGAGAGATGCCTTCTCTTCCAAACATTTTAATGCAAATAATGACACTTGTAGAAGAACCTGATTCTACAGTAACAGATTTAGAAAAAGTTATCTTAAAAGATCAAGCTCTTACATCAAAAGTATTGCAGTTAGCAAACTCGACTCACTACGGATATTCAAGGAGAATAAGCACTATTTCAGAAGCTACTGTCTTGTTGGGTTTCCAGACAATTAAAAGTATAGCTTTAGCTTCAAGTGTAAATAAAATGCTAGTAAAAGAACTACCTGGATATGGTCTTAAAAAAGACATGCTTTGGGAACAGTCCCAGTCCTGTGCCATAATAGCTCGATTCATGGCAAAAAAACTTAAATTAAGAAACATTAATCCGGAACAAGCTTATATAGCAGGATTATTAAGAGATATCGGCAAAGTCATATTGAATTATTATGTCACAAATGAGTTCTATCAAATAATAGATTTAGCTCAAAGTGGAAAGAAAACATTTTTAGAAGCAGAAAAAGAAGTACTTGGCTTTGATCATGGACAAATAGGGGCTAAGATCGCTGAGAAGTGGAACTTTCCCGTTGATCTAGTTGAAGCTATTGCTTATCATCATATGCCACAAGAATCAAAAAATAACCCTACTTTAGTGTCTATTGTACATGTTGCAGATACAATAGTAATGACGCTAGGAATTGGACTGGGTATAGATGGGCTAAATTATAATTTTTCAAGCTATGCTCTAGATACATTAAATATTGATAATCAAGATATAGGTCAGATTATTTCAGATGTTTCTGATATGCTTCATGACGAAGCAGGATTTAAACTTAATGGATAGCACACACAATCTAATGATTGAATGTTTGAAATTTTCTGAAAAATACCTTTACAATTTTTTAAAAATAATGTATAATGTCATCAATAGGACGTGGTAGCTCTAGATCAACCGTCTCCGCAGTGAAATGTAGTATAATTATATTGAAAAATTTGTAAGTAAAGCATGAATTAAGTTGTTTCGTTGTAAGTAGTGTATTTTAGTTAGTGTTTTAGTTTCAAGTTGGTAGTTGAATTTCAAATTGTAGTAAGTTAGTTTAGAATTTTGATTTTAGTAAATAAGAAGTGTAAAACTGTAGTTAAATTTAGCAAGTTAGTAACGAATCTTGGACATAAGTAGGAAGTGTGATGAATGTTGTTAAATGACAGTCCACCAAAATCAGCTAGATGGTTGATATATCTACCCTAAGTCCTATTATTAATAAGCGGACAGTTTCTATGATTAAGAAGCTGTCCGTTTTATTGTATAGTAATTAATCAACCTATAGACTTTTTACTCTCTTAATAATAAAATATATGTAAGCAAAATTTCCATATGGCTTTAACTCAAATATATTGACGAGGATGATTTCTTTGAATATAGGAATGAGAACAATAAAAACATCAATTGCAGTTACAATAAGCATCACCTTAGCTTATATTTTTAAGCTAAATTCACCTTTTTTTGTTGGTGTTGCAGCTGTTATAGCTATGCAAGGTAATCTAGTAGATTCTTATAGAATGGGAAGGGATAGAGTTCTTGGAACTATCCTTGGAGCCGCAGTAGGTCTCTTAGGTTCTTTAATATCTGCTGGCAATCCTATAGTTATTGGAATAGGAATAATAATTATTATACAGATTTGTAATAAGTTAGAATGGAACAAATCCATCTCAATAGCTACAATAGTATTTATTTCTATTATTATGAATGTGGAACAAGGCAAAGAATTATATTATAGTCTAAACCGAATTTTAGATACTATGGTGGGAATTATTGTGGCCGTTATAGTTAACTTTGTGATTTCTCCGCCACTTACTAAAAATAGAATACATTCAGCATCTTTAGATTTAATAGATGAATTTTCTCAAGCCCTAAAATCAATTATTATTAAAGAAGAACTTATAGACAAAAAAGAAGGCTTAATTAATATAGAAAATAAACTTGATGAAATAAATAAAGAGTATCCAATATTTATGAAGGAAATGAATATTAAACTGTATAGAAAAGATATGGATAATGTAAACCTAGAACATTCAAGGACTTTAATAATGAAGCTTTATAACAACCTAAATATACTGGCAGAAATGGGATCAGGATATAAAACAAACCCAGAAAATTCTAATATAATAAATGAAATGTACGGTTTAAATACTGTAGGAATCCCTGAGCTACATAATTTAGATATTGTGTATAATTATCACTTGAATACCTCACTTAAACTCCTTCAAGAGCTTATGAATATGTTTGAAATATCCTAAATATTAAGAAAAGCTTCTATCGAAGCATTAAAATCAAGGAAGCTTTTCTTGAAACTCATTGACGAAAAGTTCTTTAAACAAAAATACTAAAGTAGAACTTTCCTATTCGTTATAAAAAGAGATTGTGCTTAACTACACAATCTCTTTTACTTTTAATTTCTTTCATCTATGAACATAGTCTCATCATAATCTGCGGAGTATCCCTTTACCATTTTCTGACCTTGTCTTAGATTTTTAAGTTTATCTTTAGTTTCTTCAAATTTTTCATTCATTAAAAGGTTATTCTCATCATCCATAGTTTTTATAGCTTCAAGAACTGATTTAATCTCATTTAATCTATCTTTTAGGATAATTGAACTAGGATATGCAATGTCATCAAGTTGACTTATAGAGTCTATGCCTGTACTAGCTTTTAATTCAATAAGCTTTTTCGAATATAAAGAATCAATTTCATTTATATTGTCGATTTGCTTTTGAATTATGTTTAAATTTGTCGCTATACCATCCATGTTTTCTTTCTTAATTGCTTCTTTTAGTATTGGTTCTGTACTTAAAATAACCTTTAGAAGCTCGAGTTTTTCTTCTATTATTGCTATCATCTCATGTATAGTATTTTCTACCATGTTATTGTCTCCTAGTCTATTCTGCGCCATATTTTATCTTTCTGGCCTCTTTTATTGCTTCCTTCCAAGTATCTCTTATCTCTTCAATTAAAGGCAAAGCCTCATCTAAAAACTTATTGTCTTTTTTAATGTTTGCATCTAGTAGCTTTTCCATAATAAATGTGTAAATACTTCTAAGATTATTAGATATTTCATAGTTCATATCTAGTGTATTGTTTAACTCCATTATAATATCTTGTGCTCTTTTAATAGCATTGTTTGCTTTTTCAATTTCCTTATTTTCTATATGGATTTTTGCTAGATTTATAAATTTAATAGCGCCATTATATAGCATAAGTGTTAATTCTTCTGGTGATGCCGTCATTATTGAGCTTTGCTGATATTGTTGATACATATTGTTATAAGTCATTTCTGTATTTTCACCCTTTCAAGCTACATTTTCATTCCAAGTTGCTGCATCATCCAAGAACCTTGGCTATTCATCTGCTGTACAAATTTCTCCATAGCAGCAAATTGTCTATAGTATCTATCTTCTGTTCTAAATAGTTGTTCATTTAAATCATTAATTCTACGATTTAGACTAGTCATGTCCTTATCTAGCATACTAATGCTACTATGCTTAGTAACAAAATCCAACATCAGTCTTGGATTGATACTTCTAAACATGCCAGCTTCTTCTCCTGGGCCTGCTTTACCTATTATTTCACCCATGCCATCTATCATGGTATTGTACATTCTTGTAATGACTCCACCTTTTCCTTGTACAGTTTCATTAGGAATCTGTTTGCCACTCTTATCATCCCATTTTGGAACCTCTCCTGGTTCTTTAAATAATAATTCTAGTACTCCATTTACATCTTCTGAGATAGCTTTTTTTAGCTTTTCTTCGTCTATTTCTAATTTGCCACCTATGGAGCCTGCTGAGTATTTTTCTGTGTTTATACCAATATGGTAAAGTGAATTAAATGCTTTATCTTCAAGTCCCTCAACAGGATTATATAAAGAACCTCTTATACTTTGCATAGTGCTAGCAATAATAGAATCATTTCTTAAAAGCCCTTTCTTTGCTTTTTCTTCCCATAATTCTATTTCTTTTTCCTTCATAGCTTCTTTTTGTTCTGCTGATAGTGGTCTAAAGTCTCTATTTGGTTTTTCTCCAAGAAGTTTACCCATCTTGTCCACTAATTCATTATATTTATCTACAAAGTTTTTTATCTTGTCATATGCTGCGTCTGTGTCTGTGTCTACGGTTACGGTAGTAGTTCCTTTAGCTTTTATGTCGAAGTTTATGCCATTTATGGTGAATTGATTGGATTGTTGTTCTATTCCTGTTGCACCGTTATATGATAATAAGGCATTTACTCCATTAAAATTCTTGCCAATTATGGACTCTATTTCTGACTTTGTGGTAACAGGTTCTCCATCTACATATGATGTAACATTTAGTTTCAAAGCATTAATAAATTGTGCTCCTACACTAGGGTTAATCAGCTCTTTGGTTTCTGAGTTAATTCCATCATGCGAAGCATTTATTTTTAATATAGCATCTTTACCTGTAGCTGTTGTCTGAATAAAAAATCTATCTATACCAGAATCATAAGATGCTTGTACTCCTGCACCTGAAGAGTTAATGACATTTACAATATCACTCATTTTTATTTCGCTTAATTTCTTGCCACTTATTCCTACTGTTCCATCTTCTAGTTTTGCATTTTCTCCAAATGCGAATTTAACTGTTTTCCCTTCTCCTGTGCTGATGCTAAATTCAATAGTTTCATTTTCACCTAGTCCAAACTGACTTGCTAAATTAGCCTTGTCTCCAACTGAGGTGTTCGCACCACTAGCCGCCTTCACTCCATCAGCAAGCCTATCTACCTTAATCTCATAACTTCCCTTCACAGCTGCTGATGTAGTGCTTACCTTAACTGCACTTTCATTTGAAGATACAGCCTTCTTTACCCAGCTTAGGCTGCTCAATGTTTTATTGAACATAGTGCCTGTGGAAGTAGTACCTGTTAGTCCAAAATCTTTTTTAGTGTTTAATATAAAGTTTGCAAAATCTTTATTTATTGAATTGTATAGCTCTTGTCTCCATTGTAGTATCTGCTTGTCTTGTTGTACCTTGTCTACTCTTGATCTCTCTACTTTCATAAGATCCTTGATCATTTTATCTGTATCTATTCCTGTAGCAAGGCCTGTTATTCTTATGCTGCTCATATTATCTCACCTCAATTTATATTTTCTTATCTACAATTATTCCAGCCATCTCCCATAGTTTAGCTACCATGTCTAGTATCTTTTCAGGAGGAATTTCTCTTATTACCTCATCCGTATTTGTATCGATTACTTTAACAGATACAAGATTAGTTGCCTCGTGAACTGAGAATTGTAATCTTCTATCATAAGTATTTATAGCTTTGTTTACACTGCCTATTGCAGCTTTTACTTCTTCTTCTGAATACTTTTTCTGAGAAGCTATAGCTACGTTTTCTCCTTTTCTCTCTTTTGGCGATTCTTTTTGTAAACCTTCCCCCGTAGCCAAACGTTGTGAATTATATTGCATATCATTTGTCTTTATACTCTCTATTCGCATGCTAGTTCCTCCCATACCAATAATTATCTATATTTAATATCGACAAACATAGGATAAAACTTTAATAAAAAGCAGTCTCGCAACTCAAATTTATTAATTCGCTAGCGC